>CAZVNC010000427.1:0-2909 GCA_964628305.1 uncultured Ideonella sp. | reverse complement strand
GGCTGTCGCGCAGGCGCGACACGGCGTCGTATTCGTAGAGGCCCTGCTGCGCCTTCGTCGTGCTCTTCACGTGCCATTGCAGCAGCGGCATCTTCAGTGCCTGTGCGACTTCCTCGGCGAGCATCGTCTTGCCGGTGCCGGGCTCGCCCTTGACGAGCAGCGGGCGCGCGAGCGTGATCGATGCGTTGACGGCGAGCATCAGGTCTTGCGTCGCGACGTAGTTGTCGGTTCCCTGGAACTTCATGGCTGGGCGCTGTCGTCCGCGCTTGGGTGAGGGGCGGGCCAGTATAAGTGGGCCCAAATGCCGCGCCGAAGCGGTGCGGGAGGCATTGTCCCCATGTCGGGATGGGCCGCCTTTGCGCCACCCGGCGCGCGAAAGGTGCGCCCCTATAATCCGCCGCTACTCGGAGCACCCCCACCCATAGCACGCCGGAAAATGAAGAAGATTCTTTCGATCTTGACGCTCACGGCCTTGTTCATCGGCGTCCTGCCCGGCGCGCAGGCGCAGGAAGCGAAGGTGGTCGGCGATGCGCAGGCCGGCGCGAAGATCAACGCGATGTGCATCGGCTGCCACGGCATTCCCGGCTACAAGGCGAGCTTTCCCGAGGTCTACCAGGTGCCGAAGATCGCCGGCCAGGGTGCGAAGTACATCGAGGCCGCGCTCGTCGAATACCAGAAGGGCGAGCGCCGGCATCCATCGATGCACGCGGTGGCCGTTTCGCTGACCGAGCAGAACATCGCCGACCTCGCGGCCTACTATTCGCAACTCGGCATGTCCGCCGCGGCGGCGGTGCCCGATGCGCCGCCGGCGCCGTCGCCGCAGGTCGCCGCGCTGCTGGAGAAGGGCGGTTGCGTCGCCTGCCATGGCGAGAACTTCAACAAGCCGATCGACCCCGGTTATCCGAAGCTCGCCGGTCAGCACTCGGACTATCTGTACGCCGCGCTGAAGGAATACCAGACCAAGAACAACGTCCGCATCGGGCGTGACAACGCGGTCATGGTCGGCATGGCGGCACCGTTCAGCCACGCCGAATTGAAGCTGCTCGCGAAGTACATCGGCTCGCTGCCGGGCGACGTGAAGACGGTTCCCGAATCGCGCTTTCGCTGAGTTCGGCGCGCACCGCGCGCGCTTGCTGACCGGCCGTCAGGCGAGGCCGGCGGCGAAGTCCTCGGTCAACTGCTCGACCCACTCCTCGATGTCGGCGTCTGCGAGCAGCAGGCTGCCGGCGGCGGCATCGCCGCCCTTGTCCCACTCGCGGCTCTCGTTGAGACCGGCGAAGCGCTGGATCGCCAGTTCGGCGACGAGGCCCATCGCGATCAGGCGCTGCACTTGGGCGTCGACCTTCGGATCCTGGAACGCGGTGTAGTCGTGATGGGCACGGATCGCGTCGCACACCGTCCTCGGTAGCGCCCAGGCGCGCGCCATCAACGCGCCGACCAGCGCGTGGTCGGTCTGGTGCGCCGCCTGTTCGATCCGGGTGAACGGCTGGTCGCGGTCGTGATTGGCGGCCGCCAGCGTCGCCGCGTAACCCGGGAAACGCTGCATCAGCAGCGCAATGCCGGCGTCGCAGAACAGGCCGAAGATCTGCGCGGTGTCGACATCCACGCCGCGCAGCCCGCGCGCCAGGCGCGCGAGCGCGAACGAGCGCTTGGCCGTCACGTCCCAGAATCGCGTCAGGCTGGCGCCTTCGGCGCCGATCGACTTGCGCAGCACGAATCCGGTGACGAGCGCACCGATCTGGCGCAAGCCGAGCAGCGAGATCGCCTCCGGCATCGTGGCTGCCTTGCGCGAAAGCGCATAGAACGGCGAATTCACGGTTCGAAGCACGGCCGCGGTGAGCGCAACATCGCCGCCGACGAGGCGCGCGATGAGGCCGAGGTCGGGGTCCCGGCCGGACATCTCCATCTGCAACTCGGTAAGCAGCGCGGGACGCGGCGGGACCGCGATGCCGCTCAGGACAGCGTCGATCTCGGGCGGCGCGGATGGCGTTGCGCTTGGGTTGGACACGACGGCGGCGGACATGGGTTTTCTTGTGGGCTTCGCTGGCAGACTGGCGCGCCGGAGACGCGCTTCGATTCGACAAGCGGCAGATCGCCGCGGCGTCGCTTTCGTTATCGGCACGGCGGCGCGCAAACTGAGCCGGACTCGTCCCACCTCCCCTGGCCGGTCATGGGCGGACCTGCATGCCGCGCGCCGAGCGCGTCAGCGTTTCGGTGCCGCGTCGTGCTCGCCGGCCAAATCGTCGAGGATCGGGCAGTCGGGCCGCGTGTCGCCGTGGCAGGCGTGGGCGAGCTGCGCCAGCGTGCGCTGCATGGCCTGCATCTGCGCGATGCGCTGTTCGAGATCGGCGACATGGGCGAGCGCGATGCGCTTCACGTCGCCGCTCGCGCGGCTGCCGTCGGCCCAGAGTTGAAGCAAGGTCTCGATCTCGTGCAGGCTGAAGCCGAGGTCCCGCGCGCGGCGCACGAAGCGCAGCGTGTGCACCGTCGCGGCGTCATATTGCCGGTAGCCGGCCGCGCTGCGCGCGACGGCCGGCAGCAGGCCGAGGCTTTCGTAGTGGCGGATCATCTTTGCCGAGATGCCCGACGCGCGCGACGCTTCGCCGATGTTCATGGCCGGGGCCGCCAGCGGCGCAGCAGCAGCGCGTTGGTGACGACGCTCACGCTCGACATCGCCATCGCCGCCCCGGCGACGACCGGGCTCAGGAAGCCGAGCGCGGCGAGCGGAATGCCGACCACGTTGTAGATGAAGGCCCAGAACAGGTTCTGGCGGATCTTGCGCGTCGTCGCGCGCGAGATGTCGAGCGCCTGCGCGACGAGGCCGACGTCGCCTCGCATCAGCGTGATGCCGGCGGTCTGCATCGCGATGTCGGTGCCGCGTCCGCCGCTGTCGGTCATCGCGATGCCGA
>CAZVNC010000426.1:0-2921 GCA_964628305.1 uncultured Ideonella sp. | reverse complement strand
CCATAGCGAGGTGGTCCCACTCCTTCCCATCCCGAACAGGACAGTGAAACGCCTCTGCGCCGATGATAGTGCGGGTTCCCGTGTGAAAGTAGGACATTGTCAGGCTATTAATTGAAATGCCCCTGCCATTGCGGCAGGGGCATTTTCTATTGTTGGCTCGGATCGCGCAGCGATTTGCCAGCGTCGGGCGGCAGAAGTCGAACAGCGTGCTCGACGGTGCGCGCTGACGTCGTCGATTCATCGTCGGCGGCACTCGTCTCCGGATCGAAGATCGCGTCTGCGAGTGCCCGCTCGCGGATTGCGATAGTGCGCAGGAACTCATTTGCGCCCTGCATTTCCTTGAAGGTATCGAATCCGGATTCCAGGAACCGCTGGAGTTCGCCCAAGCCGGCAGCCTTTGCCGGCCCGCGCATCAGTTTCAGCGAGTGTCGCAACAAGGGCCGCCGGGTGTAGAGGTCGAGTGCCGCCCCGACCTCGAGCGTCAAGTCGATCTGAAGCGAACGTTCGGCGGGGCGGGCTGTGCTCCGCCATGCGTTGATGTAGTCCAGGGCGCGGATGTCCATGGTGCCGACGTGTCGCCCCATCTCGCTGTCGAGTTGCTCGGAGAGAGTATGCAGGCGTGCCAGCGTTTCGACGGTGTGGACGATTTCGGACGGGAACAGCCGGACGAGCGCAGGTACAACCCGGGCGAACTGGGCGTCACGCTGGCTGAAGTCGCGCGGGCCATAGAGATCGTCGAGAAAGAATCGCGCCGCCGCGCCATAGCGCTTGCTCGTCAACAGGTCTTTGTAGGTATGCGTGAAGCGCCGCTGCTGATAGCGCTTGACAGCAGCGACCTTCGCATGAAGTCCGGGGACTGATTCACGCCGCCTTCGTTCCAATGCGACCTGATTGATCAGCGCGTTGATGGACTCGGCCTTGGGGTTCATTCTCGCCAGCCGCCTCCATCCCGCAGGCGACCTCTAGACTGCGTGCCCATCCTCGCCAAGTTCGATACTGCCGACACCATGCTGGCCCGACTCCAACAAGCCACTACCTTCGCGCTGATCGGCCTCGCCCTCGCGTGGGTGATCGTGCACGCAAGCCGGGGTGCAGTCGTCGTCGGGATTGCCGGTGCTTTGTTCATCGTCTTTGCCTACGCGATCGTACTGGCCATCGAGATACTGTTCGCGAGGTGGATCAACCGCAGCGAGGCAGTGGGTTCGGCCAACGCGACCTTGCTCTTCCAAGCGTGGCGCGGAGAAGTTCGATGCAGCGCCCGGACGTTCTTCTGGAACCAGCCGTTCCGCTCGCATGTCGTTCCCGATCATTTGCCGAATGCCGCTAGGGCTGGGGCGGGACTCGTCTTCGTTCACGGCTTCGTCTGCAACCGCGGCCTCTGGAACCCTTGGCTGCGGCGACTTCGAGATCTCGGCATTCCCTTCGCCGCTGTCAACCTCGAACCGGTGTTCGGCGGGATCGAGGGCTACTCGGCCACGATCGACGCGGCGGTCCGGCGCGTCGTGGCGGCTACCGGGTGCCCGCCGATCGTCGTCGCCCACAGCATGGGCGGGCTGGCAGTGCGTGCCTGGCTCGCGGCGCGCGATGCTGCGCGCGTGCAGCACGTCATCACCCTCGGCACGCCGCACCACGGCACCGTGTTGGCGTCGCTCGCGATGGCCGCGAATGCCAGGCAGATGCGAAGGCACAGCCCTTGGCTGAAGGCGCTCGTCCGGAGCGAACCCGCCGACCGCTACACATCGTTCACCTGCTTCTTCAGCAACTGCGACAACATCGTCATGCCGGCTTCTTCGGCCACCTTGCGCGGTGCGGATAACCGCCACTTGCCGGGTGTCGCCCACGTTCAGATGGCGAGCGACGAGCGCGTCTTCTGCGAACTCCTCGAGCGGACCCGGTACGCACCGCGAGCGGCGGCGCAACGGGCCCCTTGAAAGCGATCAGAAGCGGCGATCGGTCTCGAGTCTGGCATCGGCCGCCAGTTCGCTGGCCTTTGCGACCTCGTCATACAGCGGTGTGAAATCCGGCGCCGTTGCGTGCATGAGCTGGGCGAAGGAATCGATCACGAAATAGGTCGCCTGGTAGCTGTCGATGCGGTAGCGCGTGCGCATGATCCGCATCAGGTCGAAGCCGATGCGCTGCGGCTCGGGGCTCGTCACGCTGTGGCGAAGTTCGCCCGCCGAAGACAGTATCCCGGCGCCATAGGCGCGCAGTCCAGCCGGTGTCGCGATCAGGCCGAACTCCACCGTGTACCAGTACAGCCGGGCGAGGAACTCGCAAGAATGCAGCCGGCTCGCCTTCAGGCCGCCCTGGCCGTAGGCCTGCATGTAATCGGCAAACATCGGATCGAACAGCAGCGGCACGTGGCCGAACAGATCGTGGAAGACGTCGGGCTCGACGATGTAGTCGAACTCCTCGGGCCGGCGCAGCCAGCCGGTGACCGGGAACCGACGCGCCGCGAGCAGGGCGAAGAAAGCCTCCTCGGGGATCAGCCCGGGCACCGCGACGACTTCCCAGCCGGTTGCCTTGCGCAGCTTCTCTGAAAGCGCATCGAAGCGGGGAATGCGGCCTGCCTCGCCCAGATGCCCGACCGCAGCGATGAACTCCTCGCACGCCAGCCCAGGCAATTGTGCCGACTGACGCTCGTAGAGCCGGCGATACAGCGCGTGTTCCTCGCCCGTGTAGCGCTCCCACTGCTGTTCGCAGGTGTAGTCACTGCGCGCGTTCGAGTAGTCGCCCCGAGGCGGCCGCTCGCCGGTGCCATAGGTGACCGGCGCGACGCCCTTGTTGACCGCCTTTGCGTCGGGTGCGGACGCCTTGCCGTCGGGTTTCATGTCGCGCTCGTATCCTTCAGCACGCCGCGGCGAACCTGGTCGAGCTCAATGCTCTCGAACAGGGCGCGGAAGTTGCCCTCGCCGAAGCCC
>CAZVNC010000425.1:0-2923 GCA_964628305.1 uncultured Ideonella sp. | reverse complement strand
AAGAACGGCGGCTCGCGGCCGGTGAAACCCATCTCCTGCGCATGTTCGACGTAGTTGCGGCCGACGCAAAAGATGCGGCGCACGGCGAACCTCGCGCCGGCGCGGCCGTGCACCGCGACGCTCGGGATGGCTGGAGGAGGAAAAACATAGGACATGCGGCGGGTTCCGGGCGATGTGCCTGCATCATGCCATGCGATGGGCCGCGCAGCATGCCGCCTCATTCGACGCGACGACGGACGCTACACTCGTTGCATGTTCCAGGCGCGCAGTTTCAAGCATTGCAAGGCATGTGGCGGCGTCGTCGCCTATCAGGTTCCTCCCGGCGACAACCGCGATCGCGCGATCTGCACCGTGTGCGGCCTGGTGCACTACGAGAACCCGCTTGTCGTCGTCGGCACCGTCCCGGTCTGGGGCGACGAGGTGCTGCTTTGCAAGCGCAACATCGAACCGCGCTATGGCTTGTGGACGCTGCCGGCAGGCTTTCTCGAGCTCGGCGAGACGGTCACCGAGGGCGCCGCGCGCGAGACTGTCGAAGAGGCCGGTGCGCGCATCGAACTGCAGGAGCTGTACACGGTGATCGACGTCGTACCCGCCGGCCAGGTTCATCTGTTCTATCGGGCGCGCCTTCTGGACACCCACTTCGCACCCGGGCCGGAGTCGATCGAGGCGCGGCTCTTCACCGAGGACGCGATCCCCTGGGACGAGATCGCGTTTCGCACCGTGCGCGAGACGCTGAAGTACTTCTTCGCCGATCGCCGCCGCGGCGTGTTCGAGCTGCACTGCGGCGCGATCGGCTGAGCAGCCGGCGCGGCGCCGCCGCGCAAGAGTTCAGCTCACCGACTGTGGTCGTTGGGCGCTGGCCCACGGTCCGGTGATGCCGTCGATACCGCAGCGCCACAGCATCTGCGCATCGTCGGCATCGACGACTCCTTCTGCGTAGACGGGAAGCGACATCCGGTGCAGCAGTTCGACGCTGGCGCGAACGAAGTCGGCGCGTTGCGCCTCGAGCGCGATGCCGCGCGTGGCCGACGAGTCGAGCTTGATGAAATCGAGACCGATCTCGAACAGGCGATCGATCCGGCCCAGGCCGTTGCCGGCATGTTCGAGACCCATTTGCACCCCGCAGGGCCGCAGTTGGCGTCCGAGCTGTTGGAGTGGCGCGAAGCGATCCAGCGCCGCGGCTTCGGCAATTTCGATCGCCAACTGGCGCGCCGCCCGCGGCGCGGCGAACAGCAAGGCGCGCAACCGCGGCGCGAGGCTCGCATCGGCAAGCGAAGCGGGCGACAGGTTCACGCAGCGCGCGACGCCATCCCTGGCGATCGCTTCGAGTGCGAGCGCGACGGCGCGCACGTCGACATCAGTCGTGAGGCGGGCGCGCAGCGCGAGCGGCAGCCAGTGTGCGGCGACTTCGAAAGCAGCCCCGGCCTGCAGTTGAAGACGCAGCGGGCATTCCAGATGGACGAGCGCGCCCATGGCATCGATGAGCGGAAACTGCGCCAGCTTCGCGCGCCCGCCGGCGAGCGCATCGCCGATCGCTCGCCGCCACGTGTCTTCGCCGCTGTAGCGATGCGGCGCCGGCTCGAACCTGCCGAGCGCAACGGCGTAGGGCCCGCGCGATTCGGCGCGTGCCAACGCCTGGTCGGCCACCGCGAGCGCCTGCGCCAGCGTTGTCGCGTGCTGCAACTCGACCGCCCCGAGCGCGATCGCGACCTGCGGGCCCATCCCGGGCAGCACGGCGCGCAGCGCGCTGGCGAGCGCCTGCGCCGTTTCATGCGCGACGCCGCCAACCGGCAGGCACAGCGCAAAGTCCGCGCCGTTCAGCCGCCCCGGAAAGCAGCCCGCGACGCGCTCGCCATAGGCGCTCAGCGCCTGCCCGATCGCGCGCAATACCTGGTCAGCCGCGTCGCGGCCGAGCTCGCGGTTCATCGCGTCGAGATCCCGCACCCGCAGCAGGACGAGGCCGCAGTGCTCGACGCCATCTTCGCGCTCGACGGCGGCTTCGAGCCGGGCAAGGAAGTGGCCGCGCTGGAACAGGCCGGTAAGTGAATCGAGATTCGCCTGACGCCGCAGTTCGTCCAGCTCCGCCGCGCGTTCGCCAAGCGCATCGCGCCAGCGCCGCAGTGTCGCGTTGAGCGCGGCGACGACGACGCCCAGGCGCTCGTTGGTCGGCGCGTCGAGCTCCGCATAGTGGCCGTCGAGCAAACCCTGTGCCTGCGCCGCAGCGCGTGCCAGTTCGCGCCGCAACCGCAGTGTCAGGACCACGCCAAGCACGCCCGCAAGCGCCAGCGCGGCACAGAAGCCGACGGCGAACATCAGCATGCTGCGCGCCTCCAAAGGTGGAAATGCCGCGCAGGCGGCCGCGAAATCGAACCCATCAGCTTGAATGTCGTCCGCCAGCGCGCCGACTTGAGCCTCATGACCGCTCGCCTGGCGCGCTCGGCGCCGCGCGCCCGTGCCGCTTCGACGCCGCGCTGCCCTCGTGCCGTCGCGACGCGGTGGCGATCAGCGCTTCACCGGCGGCAGATCGGTGCAGGCGCCCTCGAATGCCTCCGCGGCGAGGCCGATCGACTCGCCGAGCGTCGGGTGCGGATGGATCGTCTTGCCGATGTCGACCGCGTCGGCGCCCATCTCGATTGCGAGCGCAATCTCGCCGATCATGTCGCCCGCGTGGGTGCCGACGATGCCGCCGCCGACGATGCGGTGGGTTTCAGCGTCGAAGAGCAGCTTGGTGAAGCCCTCGTCGCGGCCGTTGGCGATCGCCCGGCCCGAAGCGTTCCACGGGAAGAGGCCCTTCTCGAGCTTCAGGCCCTGCGCCTTCGCCTCGTCCTCGGTGAGGCCGACCCAGGCGACCTCGGGGTCGGTGTAGGCCACGCTCGGGATCACGCGCGCATCGAAGAAGGTCTTGTGGCCGGCCGCGACCTCG
>CAZVNC010000424.1:0-2931 GCA_964628305.1 uncultured Ideonella sp. | reverse complement strand
CACGATCGCGATCACCGAGGCCGGCGACCTGGAGGCTGCGCGCCGCCAGATCCATCTGGCCGGCGGCGCGACCGGCCTGCACGGCACCGATCCGTTCAAGCTGCTGCTGGTCGACCTCGAGCTGCCCGACGGCAACGGCCTGGAGCTGCTCGCCGAGTTGGCGCAGTACCCGGCCACCAAGATCGTCACCACGCTGTACTCCGACGACGACCACCTGTTTCCGGCGCTGCAATGCGGTGCCGACGGCTACCTGTTAAAGGAGGACCGCTTCGAGGTGCTGGTCGAGGAGCTGCAGAAGATCGTGCGCGGCCAGCCGCCGCTGTCGCCGGCGATCGCGCGCCGGCTGCTGACCCATTTCCGGCATGGCCAGGCAGCGCTCAGCCCGGCCGCGGGCCGAGCCGGCAACGCGCCGGCGCCGCCGTCGGGGTTCCAGAGCAGCCGCCCGATGCCGCTTGGGCGCGGCGCGCCGCTCGATCATGAGCGGCTCACGCCGCGAGAGAGCGAAGTGCTGACCTATCTCAGCAAAGGGTTCACGATCAAGGAAATCGCGAACCTGATGGGAATCAAGTGGTTCACGGTGAACGACCACATCAAGTCGATCTACAAGAAGCTCAACGTCTCCAGCCGCGCCGAAGCCGCGGTGCTTGCGAGCAAGCAGGGACTTGTCTAGCCGCGCCTGGCGGGTGACGCATGCCGGCAAGCCGCGACGGCCGCTTGGCAGAGGTCTAGGGAGCCGCCGTGACGCCGATCGAGGAGTTGCCGCAAACGCCTCGCGATCACACGCAGGACAGCCACGCCTTGCGATGGGTAGGGTGGCGGCTGCGTCTGCTCGTCGTCGCGGCTTTGCTCGGTTGTGGCGGGCTGTTCCTGCTGGCACGCGGGCTGGCCGACGCCGAGCAACTCGTCGCCCCATGGCGGATCGGCGCGGCCGGTGACATCGCGCTCGGCACGGCCGCCGGCGGTTCGCTCGAGGCGCACGCCGGCAAGTCCCTCGTCGCGCTGAGCGCGGGAGAGCGCCGGCTCGAATTGCCCGACGCGCTCGTACTGCAGCGTTCGGCGCGCTGGATGATCGACGACGAAGCCCGCGCGCGGCACTGGGAACTGCACGCCCGACTCGCCGAACTGCTCGACCAGCCGTCGCCGCGCATGCACTTCAGCGACGGGACACAGATCGAAGTGCCGCTGCAGCACCTAGGCTTGGACGGCCTGGGCGGGACGTTCTGGCTGATGTCGGCGATCGCGCTCGCGCTCTATCTGTCGGCAATGGTGATGGTGCTGTCCGGCCCGTCCGTGCACAACCTGCTGTACGCACTGATGGCGCTTTGCCAGGCCGGCAATCTGCTCTTCATTGCTGCTGCATCGACGCCGCGTCTGGGGCTGCCGCAGCTGGTCGCGGACTGGGACATGACGGCGCGCATGGCTTTCGATTTCGTCACCGCGGCCGCGGCGGTGCAGTTGTGCAGCCTCCAAGCGCCGCGCGTTCGCGGCGCGCAACGGCTTGCGACGGCGGCGTGGGCTTTCGCGGCGGTCCTGATCGCGCTCCAGGCGCTCGGCCTGCTGACTCATGCCTGGTGGTGGACGCAGCTCGGCGTGCTCGCACTGTGCCTGCTCGGTGTTGCGATCCTGGGTGCTTCGTACCGAGCGCAGGTCGACCCGCTCGTGATGCAACTGCGGCGTTTCGGCCTTGTGGTTGCCGTGACGTGGACCCTGCTGACGCTTGGGATCGCGACCACCGTCCGGATGGCTGGCGCGGCGAACTCGCTGACGGGCGTTGCATCGACGATCTGGATCGTGTTTCTCGCCTCGCTGCTGCTGCTGGTTCCGTTCTTTGCCCGCTCTCAGCAGATCCTGCGCGAGTTCTCGCTGCTCGCCGCGGTCAGCACGGTCGCGACGTCACTCGACCTGTTGTTCGTCGCGGTGTTCTCGTTCGGAGAGTTCGCCTCGCTCGCGCTGTCGTTCTTCATCGGGCTGGCCGTCTATGCGGGTGCGCGGCAATGGATACTCAATCAGCTGCTGAGTCGCACCCGGCTGACGACCGAGCGCGTGTTCGAGCAGCTCTACCGCAGCGTGCGCGAGGTCGAAGCCCATCCCGAGCGCACGCCGGATTTGCTGATGAATCTGCTGCGTGAGTGCTTCGAGCCAATGCAGGCCAGGCTCGGCAGTGAACAACTCGGCGCGACGCGAATCGAGGATCGCGGCGCGACGCTCGTGGCGCCGGTGCCCGTGCTCGCGATCGAGCCCGCCGCGCCCGGGACCGGTACGTCGGTCCGCCTGCGCCATGCACAGCACGGCCGCCGGCGGTTCACGATCGAGGATGCGCGGCTGGCGGATCGGATCGTCGAGCAGTTGCGGCACGCGGTGTTGTTCGACCGTGCCGTCGAGCAAGGGCGCAACGAAGAACGCACGCGCATCGCGCAGGACCTGCACGACGACATCGGCGCCCGGCTCCTGACGCTGATGTACAAGGCGCAGTCGCCCGAGATGGAGGAGTATCTGCGCCACACCTTGAAGGACTTGAAGACCTTGACGCGCGGGCTGGCCAAGGGCAACCACCGCCTGAGCCATGCCGCCGCCGAGTGGAAGGCAGACCTGACGCACCGCCTGACCGCAGCGGACATCGTTCTCGGCTGGAGCTTCGACGCAGGGCGCGACGTTTCGCTCAACGTCGTGCAGTGGTCGGCGCTGACACGCATACTGCGCGAACTCGTGAGCAACACGATCGCGCATGCGGGCGCGACCCGGGTGGACGTCTCATTGCAGCTCGACGGCGATCGCTTCGAGCTCGAAGTGACCGACGATGGTCACGGCCGCGACCCCCGGCGCTGGTCGCACGGTCTCGGACTCGGCGGCGTGCGCAAGCGCGTCAAGCAACTTGGCGGCGACGTCGAATGGGACGAAGTCGCGCCCAGAGGCATCCGGTGCCGCGTCCGC
>CAZVNC010000423.1:0-2939 GCA_964628305.1 uncultured Ideonella sp. | reverse complement strand
CGACTTCACCCGCATCGCGGCAAGCGACCCCAGCGTCTGGCGCGACATCCTGCTCAGCAATCGCGAGGAGATCCTGCGCCAGTCGCTGCGCTTTCGGCACACGCTGGATGCGATCGAGCACGTCATGCGCGGCGGCAACGCGGAGGCGCTCGAGGGCCTCGTCCGCAAGGCGTCGGATGCGCGCGGCGACTGGCAGATGAACGCCCAGAAGCAATCGGGCGAGCGCTCCTGAGGCGCGCCGCGCCCGGCCGGCCTGCGACGCGCGCGCGATGTTCGACACTCCGTTTCTCGACATCCCCCCGCTGATCGGCGCCGACGGCTGCGTGCGCCTGCCCGGATCGAAGAGCATTTCGAATCGGGTTCTGCTGCTCGCCGGGCTGTGCGAGGGGACGACGACGCTGCACGGTCTGCTCGACTCCGACGACACGAGCGTGATGCTCGATGCCTTGCGCGCGCTCGGCTGCACGATCGAGCGCGACGCCACGTCGACCCGCGTGACCGGGATCGGCGGCCGACTCGCGGCGCGTCAGGCGAAGCTCTTTCTCGGCAATGCCGGCACCGCGATGCGGCCCTTGACCGCCGCCCTCGCGTTGCTCACCGCGACCCAGGGCGGAGACTTCGAACTGCACGGTGTGGCGCGCATGCATGAGCGTCCGATCGGCGACTTGGTCCAGGCGCTGCGCGCGCTCGGCTGCCGCATCGACGAACTGGGGCAGGCCGGCTATCCGCCGCTGCGCGTGCACGGCGGCCGGCTCGACCTGAACCAGCCGATCCGGGTCCGAGGCGACGTCTCGAGCCAGTTCCTGACTGCGCTACTGCTCGCGCTGCCGCTCGTCGCGACCGATCGCGACGTCAGCCTCGATGTCGTCGGCGAACTGATCTCGAAGCCGTACGTCGAGATCACGCTTGCGCTGCTCGCGCGCTTCGGCGTCGCGGTGCAGCGGGAGGGGTGGCAGCGTTTCACCATCGCTGCGCATGGCGCCGGCGGTGCGTATCGATCGCCGGGCCAACTTCATGTCGAGGGCGATGCGTCGTCGGCGTCCTACTTCGTCGCGCTCGGCGCGCTCGCGGCGACCGGCGCACGCTGCATCCGCGTCGAAGGCGCCGGCAGCGACTCGATCCAGGGCGACATGCGCTTCGTCGAAGCCGCCGAGCGGATGGGCGCGCGCGTC
Organism: uncultured Ideonella sp.; assembly: GCA_964628305.1. Classification (GTDB taxonomy): domain Bacteria; phylum Pseudomonadota; class Gammaproteobacteria; order Burkholderiales; family Burkholderiaceae_C; genus CAIKUF01. The sequence goes on along the minus strand of CAZVNC010000423.1, from coordinate 1,767 downwards.
ACCGCAAGCGCCAACGCCCTCGAGATCCGGCGCGGCGCGTGGCCGCTGCGCGCGATCGAACTCGATTGCAACCACATCCCGGATGCGGCGATGACGCTCGCCGTGATGGCGCTGTTCGCCAACGGCACATCGACACTCTCCAACATCGCGAGCTGGCGCGTCAAGGAAACCGATCGGATCGCCGCGATGGCCACCGAGTTGCGCAAGCTCGGCGCCAGCGTCACCGAAGGCGCCGATTTCATCCAGATCACGCCGCCCGTGCAGTGGCGTGCCGCCGAAGTGCACACCTACGACGACCACCGGATGGCGATGTGCATGGCGCTTGCCGCCTTCAACCCGCTGGCCGGCGCAAGCCCGGGCGTGCCGGTGCGCATCCTCGATCCGCGCTGCGTCGCCAAGACGTTCCCGGACTACTTCGAGACCCTGTTCGGCGTCGTCCAGGCCGAGCCGGAATCGATTCCCGTCATCACGGTCGACGGCCCGAGCGCTTCGGGCAAGGGCACGCTCGCCGCCGCGCTCGCCGGCGCGCTCGGCTTTCACTACCTCGATTCGGGAGCGCTCTATCGCGCGACCGCGCTTGCAGCGCTGAACGCAGGCGTCGGCGACGACGATCCCGCCACCCTCGCCCGCCTCGGTGCGAGCCTTGACCTGAAGTTCGAGGCCGGCGCGACGCTGCTGGCCGGCGAGAACGTGACCGACGCGCTGCGGCGCGAGGACGTCGGCGCGATGGCGTCGAGGATCTCTGCGTGGCCCGAGTTGCGCGATGCATTGCGCGGCTTGCAGCTTTCGTTTCGCCGCCTGCCGGGGCTCGTCGCCGACGGGCGCGACATGGGCACCGTGATCTTCCCGCACGCCCGGCTCAAGGTGTTCCTCACCGCGAGCGCCGAGGAGCGCGCGATGCGGCGCCATAAGCAATTGATTTCAAAGGGCTTTCCAGCTAAACTGGAAGACTTGCTTGCCGACTTGAGGGCGCGCGACGCGCGGGATGTGAATCGCGCCGTCGCGCCGCTGGTTGCGGCAACGGATGCACTCCTGCTCGACAACTCGGGCCTGACGATCGAAGCTTCGGTCGATCGGGTGCTGGCTTGGTGGCAGGAGCGTTCGCCGTTTGCCTGAACCCGGACTGTCGCCCGACGGTCGTCTCGCAAGCTTCGTCCGCCGCGTGGCCATCACGTGGCGGTTGTTCAACGCCACCTCACCCCGCAGCCGCCAGGCTGCACTCGGAAATCCAATTCATGTCCCAACTCCAAACCGCCACCACATCCCAAGGGCCGGACTCGTTTGCCGCCCTGTTCGAAGAATCGCTGAAGAAGCAGGAAATGCGATCCGGCGAAGTCATCACCGCCGAGGTGGTGCGCGTCGACTACAACTTCGTGGTGGTCAATGCTGGCCTCAAGTCGGAATCCTACATACCGATCGATGAATTCAAGAACGACAAGGGCGAGGTCGAAGTCCAGGTCGGCGACTTCGTCGCGGTCGCGATCGACGCCATCGAGAACGGCTACGGCGACACCATCCTGTCGCGCGACAAGGCCAAGCGCCTCGCGTCGTGGATGTCGCTCGAGAACTCGCTCGAATCGGGCGAGTTCGTCGAAGGCACGGTCAACGGCAAGGTCAAGGGCGGGCTGACCGTCCTCGTCAACGGCATCCGCGCCTTCCTGCCCGGCTCGCTGCTCGATACCCGGCCGGTGAAGGACATGAGCCCGTTCGAGGGCAAGACGATGGAGTTCAAGGTCATCAAGCTCGACCGCAAGCGCAACAACGTCG
>CAZVNC010000422.1:540-2945 GCA_964628305.1 uncultured Ideonella sp. | reverse complement strand
CGGCCGCAGGAGGTTGAAATGATCAAGAAGCATGGGTTCGGATGGATGCTGGCCGCGGCAGCGGCCCTCGCGGGCTGCGCGTCGGGCCCGCCGTTCATCGACCAGGCGCAGCCCGAGGCCATTCACATGGCCGAGCGGCGCGGCCAGTTCGAGATGAACTGCCCGCAGGTGACGTCGGAGGTCGTCTCGCGTGAGATGCTGCAGCCGGTCGTGCAGACCTTTCGCTTCAGCGGGCCGGAACGCGCCGAGTACACGATCGGCGTGGCGGGTTGCGGCAAGCGCGTGATGTACGTCGTGATCTGCCCCGACAACGGCTCGGGCTGCTTTGCCGGCGGCGCACGCAGTGACGTGCGTTGACATCGCCCCCGGCGCGCGGCCTGTGCGCACCGCGCTGGCGCTCGCTGCGCTGGGTTGCGCATTCGCACCTTCTGCCCACGCTGAGATGTCGGCCGAGGAACTCGCCAAGCTGGCGCAGAACCCGGTCGGCAACCTGATCAGCGTGCCGTTCCAGAACAACACCAACTTCAACGTCGGGCCGCTGTCGGGGACGCAGAACATCCTCAACATCCAGCCGGTGATCCCGATCGAGGTGAACAAGGACTGGAACGTCATTACGCGCACGATCATGCCGCTGATCTGGCAGCCGGAGTTCGTTCCCGGCCAGGGCAGCACCTTCGGCCTCGGCGACATCCAGTTCTCGGCCTTCCTGTCGCCCTCCAGCCCCGGCCCGGGCGGACTGATCTGGGGCGTGGGCGCGATCGCGCAGTTGCCGACCAACACCGACGACGTGCTCGGCAACAAGAACTGGGGCCTCGGCCCGACCGCCGTCGTACTGAAGCTCGAGAAGGGCAACCCCTGGGTCTACGGCGCGCTCTTCAACAACATCTGGTCGCTCACGAGCAACAAGCAGGGCGGCAGCTACAACAACTTCCTGCTGCAGCCGTTCCTGAACTACAACTTCCCGGACGGCATGTACTTCACCAGTTCGCCCGTCATCACGGCCAACTGGAACGCCGACAGCAGCGAGCGCTGGACGGTGCCGCTGGGCGGCGGCGTCGGCAAGATCTTTCACCTCGGCAAGCTGCCGGTGAACACCCAACTCGGCGCGTACTACAACGTCGTCCACCCCGACGACGGCGCGAACTGGAGCGTGCGGCTGCAGGTGCAGTTCATGTTCCCGAAGTAGCCGCAGAGACGTCGTTGACACACACCACTTCCCCCATCGAGCGGCTGCGCGCCTTGCCCAAGGCAGAGGTCCACGTTCATCTCGAAGGCTGCTTCGAAGCCTCGCTGCTGGAGCAATGGGCGATCAAGTTCGGCGAGACGATGCCGCGCCCGCGCGAGAGCCTGTTCCGCTTCGAAGGCCTGGCCGATTTCCTGCACTTCCTCGACTGGGCCTGCGGCCTGGTGCGCACGCGCGAGGAGCTGGCCGAGGCGGCCTATGCGTTCAGCCAACGGCTGGCGGCCAGCGGCACGGGGTATGCGGACCTGATCTTCAACCCGACGCACTGGAAGCCCTGGCAGGGCCGGTTGCGCGAGATGATCGACGCGCTCGATGCCGGCTTTCGCGCCGCCGAGCAGGACGGCTTGCCGCCGGTGGGCCTGTGCGTCAGTTTGCTGCGCTGCCAGTCGGCCGACGCTGCGGCCGAACTGGTCGACTTGCTGATCGGGTTGCATCATCCGCGCGTTGTCGCGCTGTCCATCGACGGCAATGAGGCCGCTGCTGGGCGCACCGGGCCGCGCTTTGCCGAGGCCTTCAGGCGTGCCGGAGCGGCGGGCCTGAAGCGCACCGTGCACGCCGGCGAGTCGAGCGGCCCCGAAGGCGTGCGTGATGCCATCGAACTGCTGGGTGCCGACCGCATCGATCACGGGGTACGCGCGATCGAGGACCCGCACGTCGTGGCCTTGCTGGTCGACAAGCGGATCTCGCTGGGTGTGTGCCCGACTTCGAACTTGAAGCTGGGCGTGGTGCCTTCGATCGAACAGCACCCGATCGAGAGACTGCGTCAAGCGGGTGTGGCCGTATCGGTCAACACCGACGACCCAGCGCTGCTCGACACCAGCCTGGAGCGCGAATACGCGCTGTGCCGCGATATCTTCGAGTGGTCCGATGACGATGTGTGGTCCGTGGCGCGCACGTCCATCAACGCCAGCTTTGCCGATGACGAGACAAAGTCGCGGTTGCTCGATGCCCTGAGGCGCTGGTAAGGCGGCATGGCGCCGCCACAGGCGCAGCGAAGCTTCAGTTCACGCCTCGTTCGGGCGTGGCACGCCAGACGCGCAGTTGACCCGCGCCTGACGGAGGCGGACACGCGGGCGCCGGCAAGTGACATCGCAAGTCGTCAGCGGTTCGCAAATCATGCGTAACCATTGGACAAGCGCCAGCGCCGAGCTCCGCCCGAACA
>CAZVNC010000422.1:0-507 GCA_964628305.1 uncultured Ideonella sp. | reverse complement strand
CGGGAACCCCGCCCATGAAGAAGAGACAGCTTGCCCTCGCTGCACCCGGCGCGGCTGCTGGCCTCGCGCCAGCCACTGATGAAGTCCGTCAGTCGGCTGTAGCCGCTCTCGTAGCCCGTGGATCAATTCTCGGTCGGCGCCCACAGGGGCACGTTCACCGGCACCTACTCGGCCGCAATGGACGGCGTGCCGGTGCTGACCAACGGCCAAGCGGTATCGATCTCCGGGACCACCGGCAGCGTGCAATACTGGAAGATCGACACCTGCATGCTGGCCTCCACCTCGGCGGGCGACTACGACATCATGGTGCGGGGGGATACGGCCTGCTCGGGTTTCAGCCTGAAGGCAAGCTGCTGACCGGCCAGCTCGAGCGGCAATCTCGAGCTGCCGGCGGCTCCGCCTCGGTGGCCAGGCCGCGGCTGCGCCGGAACTCGCGGGGTGCCATGCCCACCACGCGGCGGAAGGCGCGGCTGAAGTTGGCCGCGTCGCTGAAGCCGAGGTCGGCTG
>CAZVNC010000421.1:0-2951 GCA_964628305.1 uncultured Ideonella sp. | reverse complement strand
TTCGCCCGTGAAGTTGCCGACCAGACCACCGGCCTCGGTGATGATCAGCGAGCCGGCGGCGACGTCCCAGGCGGCGAGTCCGGTCTCGAAGAAGCCGTCGTAGTAGCCGGCGGCGACGTAGCACAGGTCGAGCGCCGCGGCGCCCGGGCGGCGCATGCCGGCGCAGCTCTTCATCACGCTCTCGAAGATCTGCATGTAGCGCTGGAAGTTGTCGCCCTTGCGGAATGGAAACCCGGTGCCGATGAGAGACTCGGCAAGCCGCAAGCGCTTCGAGACGCGCAGCCGCTTGTCGTTCAGGAAGGCGCCGCGCCCCTTCGAGGCAAAGAACAGGTCGTTTCGCGTCGGGTCGTAGACGACCGCCTGCTGCACCTGGCCGCGGTGCGCGAGCGCGATCGACACGCCGTAGACCGGCAGGCCGTGAATGAAGTTCGTCGTGCCGTCCAGCGGATCGATGATCCAGAGGTACTCGCTGTCCTTCGCGCCGCGCGTGCGGCCGGTCTCCTCGCCCAGGATGCCGTGGCCGGGATACGCGGCGAGCAGGGTGTCGATGATGACGCGCTCGGCCGCCTGGTCGACCTCGGTGACGAAGTCGTTCGGCGACTTGGTGTTCACCTTCAGCAGGTCCAGGTCCATCGAAGCGCGGTTGATCAGCGCGCCCGCGGCGCGCGCCGCCTTGATCGCCGTGTTGAGCATCGGGTGCAGCGCTTGCGCCATGGGAAACCAGTCCGTATCGATTGAAGAGTGAAGCCTGCGGGGTGAAAGAGCGCGGCGGCTGGGCGCCTGCGTGGCGCGGCGCGCGGACGCCGCTGCCGATAATGGCGATTTTACGCAGTCACGATGCACGAGCCGACCGACGCGACGCGCTTCATCCTGCTCGGGACGAGCCATCCGGGCAACGTCGGTGCCGCGGCGCGCGCGATGAAGGTGATGGGGTTTTCCGACCTCGTCCTCGTCGCGCCGCGTGGCGCGGGCATTGCCTCGCACCCGCAGGCGCGCGCGATGGCGAGCGGCGCGACCGACGTCCTCGACAGGGTGCGCGTCGTCTCGACGCTCGAGCAAGCGCTCGATGGCGTGAGTTGGGTCGGCGCGACGGCGATGACGCCGCGCGACTTCGGGCCGCCGACGCATGCGCCGCGCGACATCTTCCCGCTGCTTGCGGCAAGCGGCGAGCGGGTCGCGTTCCTGTTCGGCTCCGAGCGCTACGGCATGGCCAATGACGACGTCTATCGCTGCCACGCGGCGCTCTGCATCCCGACCGATCCGGCCTACGGATCGCTGAATCTCGCGCAAGCGGTGCAACTCATCGCCTACGACTGGCGCCAGGCGCAGGGCGGCTTCGCGCTGCGCGCGCGAAACGTCGAACCGACGCTTGCGAGCGCGGCGCAGGTGCAGGGCACGCTCCTGCATTGGCGCGAGGCGCTCGTCGCGCTCGGCTTTCTCGATCCTGATGCGCCGCGCAAGTTGATGCCGCGCCTGAATCAGCTGATGAACCGGGCGCGGCTCACGACCGAAGAGGTAAACATCCTGCGCGGCATCGCGCGTGCGATCCAGGATCGCGACTGAGCCTAGATTCGGCAGTTGACCGCTTTCCTCCGCTGGCTACACCGCGGAAGCGCGGAGGAATGCGCCCACGACCGCTTTCACCTCTTGGGTGAGAGCGCTACGCACCCGATCGAGCCGCGCTGCGACGCGCTGGCTGCGTTGCTCCTCCTCGCGGGCACGAGCCCGCAGCGTTGTCGCGCCTTGCCAGCACGCCGCATCGCAGCCCGCTCTGGTGCGTCCAACTGCCGAATCTAGGCTCATCCTCGCCCGAACCGGTAACTGTTCACGCCCGTTACACGCCCACCCGGGGGGTTCCCCCGCAGGCGCGGGGTCGTGTTCGCGCGCCAGCCCACCTACGATTCCTGCATCGCACGGCGGCTGGTTGGCAGACGGCGGCGAAGGCTCAGGGGAAACACAATCATGAACGGATTCAAGCTCGCTCTCATCGCTTCGGCCGCGGCGTGCGCGCTGCAGGCCCATGCGCTCACTACGACCGTGACTTACGGTTCGACCTCGGCCGAGCCGGGCGCCGTCACGATCGACTTCGACAGCGCGCCGCCGGCTGGCTGGAGCTACAGCGGCGGGGCTCTCTTCACGTCGAACATCGGCGGCGTCACCGCGCAGCCGCCGGGTTCGACCGGCAACTTCTGGTCGATCGGCACTTCTGGCGGACAGGACGGCCCGGGCGTCGTCGCGCTCGCAGGCGGCGCGTCGTACTACGGCTTCCTGTGGGGATCGCCCGACACCTACAACACCGTCTCGTTCTACGACGGCGCGACGCTGCTCGGCTCGTTCACCGGTGCCGCGGTATGGCCGCCTGCCAACGGCGACCAGAGCATCGGCCGGTTCTTCAATGCGTACGCCGGCAGCGGCGAGACAATCACGTCGATCATGTTCACGTCGACGGGCAACGCCTTCGAGACCGACAACCATGCCGTCGTCGCCGTCCCCGAGCCCGAGACCTATGCGCTGATGCTCGCCGGCCTGGCGGCCGTCGGCTTCGTCGCCCGGCGCCGCCGCGCAGTCTGACCGGCTCTCGCGCGATCCTCGAGATGGCCCCTGCGGGGGCCATTTTCAGTTTCGGGTCGCCTTTGGTGAGCGAGGGGTCGATGCGGATGCGGGACTAAACTCGGCCCGAGCCGACCAGCGCCTTGCCGCCATGTTCCGACGCCTGCGAGAAGACATAGCCTGCATCCTCGAGCGCGACCCCGCGGCCCGCAGCCGCTGGGAAGTGCTGACCTGCTATCCGGGGCTGCACGCGATCGGGATGCACCGCGTCGCGCACTGGTTCTGGACGCACGAGATGCACTGGACCGGCCGCTTCATCTCGAACCTCGCGCGCTTCCTGACCGGGATCGAGATCCACCCCGGCGCCACCATCGGCCGGCGCGTCTTCATCGACCACGGCA
>CAZVNC010000420.1:1736-2953 GCA_964628305.1 uncultured Ideonella sp. | reverse complement strand
GAGATGCGCGTCTTGAAGAAGCCGGTGCGCACCGCGAACAGCGACTCGAAGCGATCGCCGGCATGGAACAGCACCTCGCCGCGTCTGAGCGCGCGGCGCGCGCCGACGAGTTCATCGACTTGCTCTATGTCGGCTGCCGACAGGCCCACCGGCAGGCACAGCTCGCGCAGGCTGCAGCTCGAGCAGGCGACTTTCATGGCTTCGAGTTTCATCGGCGACCCTTGAACCCGTGGCTGTGGGCACCGCGGCCGCGCGGACCGGCGGGCGATGCATCGAGAAGGTGCAAGTATCGCTCAGCATGACCCAACTCAATTCGGCGGTTGCGATGGCCTACTCGACATGCGCCCATTTGATTCAAAGCAAGCCCCGTCGGAAGCAGCCTCGGCAAAGTCTCCTGATGTCTACGACACCATCCTCAGCGGGCGCGAAAGCCGGTGCAACCTGGGCACCGAGCGATGCGCTGCTGCGCCGCTTCGACCTGAGCGGTCCACGCTACACCTCCTATCCGACCGCCGACCGCTTCGTCGAGGCCTTCGGCCCGAAGCAGTATCGCCAGGCGCTGACGCAGCGCCAGGCGGCCGGCGCCGTTGGCGGGCGCTCGCCGCTGTCGGTCTACGTGCACATTCCGTTTTGCGAGTCGGTTTGCTATTACTGTGCGTGCAACAAGGTCATCACCCGCCATCACGAGCGCGCCGGCGAGTATCTCGATGCGCTCGAGCACGAACTCGCACTGCAGGTCGAAGCGCTCGGCCGCGGCCAGCCCCTGCTGCAGCTTCACTTCGGCGGCGGAACGCCGACCTTCCTGTCGGACGCCGAACTCGACCGCGTGATGCGCGCGCTGCGAGGCGCATTCACCTTTCTGGAGGGAGCCGAAGTTTCGATCGAGGTCGACCCGCGCACCGTGAGCCGGGAGCGGCTCGCGCATCTGGCAACGCTCGGCTTCAACCGTCTGAGCTTCGGCGTGCAGGACTTCAACCCGCTCGTCCAGAAGGCCGTGCATCGCGTCCAGCCGTACGAGCAGGTTGCGCAACTGATGCAGGCCTCGCGCGAGATCGGCTTCGAATCGATCAACGCCGACCTGATCCACGGCCTGCCGTTGCAGACGCCGGATTCGCTGGCGCGCACCGTCGAGCAGATGGGATCGCTGCGCCCGGACCGGGTCGCGCTCTACGCTTACGCCCATCTGCCGCAGCGCTTCAAGCCGCAGCGCCGCATCG
>CAZVNC010000420.1:0-1726 GCA_964628305.1 uncultured Ideonella sp. | reverse complement strand
CGGATCGACGCCGCTCAATTGCCGACGCCGGCGCAGCGCGTCTCGATGCTTTCGCGCGCGATCACGGGCTTCCTGTCGCAGGGCTACGTCTACATCGGCATGGACCACTTCGCGCTGCCCGACGATGCGCTCGCCGCCGCCAAGCGCCAGGGCCGGCTGCACCGCAACTTCCAGGGCTACAGCACGCATCCGGACTGCGACCTGATCGCGCTCGGCGTCTCGGCGATCAGCAAGGTCGGCGCCACCTACAGCCAGAATGCGAAGACCCTGCCCGAGTACTACGACCTGCTCGAGGCCGGGGATCTGCCGGTCGTGCGCGGCATTGCGCTCAGCCGCGAAGATCTGGTGCGTCGCGCCATCATCATGGGCTTGATGTGCCAGGGAAGGATCGACTACGAGGCGATCGAGCTGTCGCATCTGGTCGACTTTCGCAGCCAGTTCGAGCCGGAACTCGCGCGCCTTGCCGAACTCGCGCGCGACGGGCTGGTAGAGATCGAGGACGACGGCGTTTCGCTCACGCCAATCGGCTGGTACTTCGTGCGGGCGGTGGCGATGGTGTTCGACCAGCCGCTGCAGTCGGACCGCGCCCGCGAGCGATACTCACGCGTTATCTGAACTCCACGGAGCCGGGCGCAGGCCCGGGCAATGAGTACATCGCTGATCGCGGCGGGTTTGCTGATGGGCGTGGCGAGCACACCGCACTGCGCGTTGATGTGCGGCGCGCCGTGCGCGGCGATCGCGCGGCGTTGCGGCGGCCCGCACAGCGGGCGTGCGCTCGCCGGCTGGCATGTCGGCCGCGCGCTGGCCTACATCGCAGCGGGTGCGGTGGCCGCCAGCGCCGTCGCGCTGATCGCGTCATGGTCGGCCGGGACGGCCTTCATGCGGCCGTTGTGGACGATGCTTCAATCCGCGGTGCTCGTGCTCGGGCTGGCGCTGGTGTTCTCGGGCCGCATGCCGCGCTGGGTCGACGCTGCGGCCCTAGGCCTCAGGCGCGCCGTGCCGGCCGATGCACCGCTTGCCGCGCGCCGGAGCAAGGGAGCAAGACGCGCGACACTGATGGGACTGGCGTGGATCGCGATGCCGTGCGGCGTGCTCTACGGCGCGCTTGCGGTCGCGGCGCTCGCGGCGTCGCCGCTGGAGGGGGCGAGCGTGATGGCCGCCTTTGCACTCGGCTCGGCGCCCGGGCTCGCCGGAGTGCCCTTCATCGCGACGCGGCTCATGCGCATGCCGCAGACGGCTGCGCTGCGACTCGCGGGTGCGATGCTCGCGGCGGGCAGCGCCTGGGCGCTGTGGCACGGTCTGGAGGGCGCGACCGGCGCCTGGTGCCTGCCGGCCTGAATCGGAGGCTTCGACGCCGGCCGGAAACGAAAACGCCCGGACATACCGGGCAGGAATACGAAAACGCCCGGTGATGCCGGGCGTGAGGCGCGAGACTCGTCTGCGATTACTTCTTGGCAGCGGCCGACGCCGGGGCAGCGGCAGGCTTGGCTTCGGCGGGCTTGGCTTCGGCCTTCTTGGCGGCCGGGGCGGCGGAAGCAGCGGCGGCGGCGGGCTTGGCTTCGGCCTTCGGCGCATCGGCGGCGAACGAAGCGGCAGCAAACAGCGAAGCAATCAGGGCGGCGAGAACTTTTTTCATGATCAGAGGTTTGGTGAGGTTGATTGAATGACGCCGCCCATTGGCGGGCAGCCGTGCCTCAACGCGGGCCGCCGTCAGCCGGTTGACAGG
>CAZVNC010000419.1:0-2963 GCA_964628305.1 uncultured Ideonella sp. | reverse complement strand
CGACCTGTGGACCGCACCGAGCCCGGTGCTCGCGGCACGCGCCGCGCCCGTGGCGCTCGACGAGCACCAGCCTCCCGGCCGCCGGGCCCCCGTCGAGACCACCGAGACGAGCCGCCGGGATCGGCTGCCGCCGCGGCTGCTGGGTGAAGGCCTCGACCCGCGTTCGTCCATCGATGCGCCCACACAGCAGGCCGATGCGCAGACCCGGCTGGAACCGGGTGCGATCGCAGCGCTGCCGCCATCGCCGGCACCGCCGGCTGCACCCGCCGCTCGTGCGGCTGCAAGCTCCCGACCCGAAGCTGCCGGGCCCGCGCGGCTGATGCCCGCCGCAACCCCGCGTCCGACGCCGGCCGCGACCATGACGGTGGCGGGCCAACCCGCATGGGCCGCGTATTCAATGGCGCGTCCACCGGCGCGAGAGGCGAAGGCCGAGGAGCCCACCGAAGTCCATGTGCACATCGGCCGCATCGACGTCACCGCGGTCCATGAGCCCGCCGCGCCGCGCCGCCGCCCAGCCGGTGCGCCGGCGCCGATGTCGCTCGACACCTACCTCGCCAGGCGGAGCCGGCCATGAGCACGGCCCTCGCGATCGCCGGCGTCACCGCCGTGCTGCGCGACCTGCTGAACGACGGCCTGATCAACCACAACGTGAGCGGCGTGCTCGGCAGCAGCGTCACCGTGAGCACGCTCGCGCCCGATCGCGTGGTGCCGGCGAACGGCAGCGAAGCGTCGCAGATCAATCTGTTCATGTACCTGGTCACGCCCAACCCAGGCTGGCGCAACGACCGCCTGCCGTCGCGCGATGCCAGCGGGCGGCTGCGCCTGGCGAACGCGCCGCTCGCGCTCGACCTGCACTACCTGCTGTCGGTGTACAGCGGCGGCGATCTGCATGCGGAGATCCTGCTCGGTTATGCGATGCAGTTGCTGCACGAGATGCCGGTGCTGACGCGCGAGCTGATCCGCACCGCGCTGAACCCGTCGCCCGATGTCGGCACGACGCTGCCACCGGCGCTGCGCGCACTCGTCGATTCGGGCCTCGAAGACCAGGTGGAACTGGTCAAGTTGACGCCGCAATATCTGAACACCGAGGAAATGTCCAAGTTGTGGACGGCGATGCAGAGCCACTTCCGGCCGACCGCCGCGTACACCGCTTCGGTGGTGCTGATCGAGGCGACGCAGCCCGCGCGTTCGCCGCTGCCGGTGCTGAGCCGCGGCGCGGTCGACCTCGCGACCGGGCGCGACCGCGGTGTCGTCGTCAATCCGGGTCTGGTGCCGCCAGTGCCGATGCTGAACACGGTCGTGCCGCCGCTGCGCCAGCCGGTGGCGCGCATCGGCGACCTGCTCGACCTGCAGGGCGCGAACCTCGACGGCAGCGCGCGCGAGGTGCATTTCGTCAACGACCGCTTCGACATCGACGTGACGGTGGCCGCCGAGGCGCCGCCGGCCGAGGGCGCGAAGGCGCTGATCCAGGTGCGTCTGGACAGCGCGCTCGGCAGCAGCCTGCCGGTAGGCGTGTACCGCGTCAGCGCAAGCGTCGTGCGGCCCACCGAAAGCGAGCCGCGCGAAACCAATCGCCTGACGATGGTGCTGGCGCCGCAGATGACCAACCTGCCGCTCAACGTCAACCGCGTTGGTGGCACCGCGAGCTTCACGATCGACTTCATGCCGATGCTGCGCGTCGGCCAGCGCGCGGTGCTCGTGCTTGGCCAGCACGAGTACCTGCCGCAAGGCAGCGGTTCGCCGGCCGCGTCGCTCGGCTTCGTGATCCCGAACGCGCCGGTCTCGCCGCCCGAAGGCTGGCTGGCAAGACTGCGCATCGACGACATCGAGAGCCCGATCATCGATCTGTCGCAGCCGCCTCCGGCGACGCCCACGTTCCTGAACCAGCGGGTGGTCATCACATGAACGCCCCGGGATTGCCATTCGACTGGACTGCGGCGAACCAGGCGCTGCTGGTCGCCGAGTTCGCGCGGCTGAAGGCGCTGCTTGCGGGCGAGCCCGTCGAGGAGGCGCGCCTGCGGGTCGAAAGCTGCCGTGCCCGCCTGCCCGCGCCGGCCGCGATCGACCTGTTGAGCGAACGTTTCGGCCTGTCGCCGTTCGAGCGCGACGTGCTGCTGCTGGCTGCGGGTGTCGAGATGGACACCGCGCTTGGCGCGCTGTGCGCGGGCGGTGCCCGCGGCGCCTGGGCAACCTTCGGCATTGCGCTGGCGGTGTTGCCCGATCCGCATTGGAGTGCACTGACTCCGATGCGGCCGCTGCGGCGCTGGCGTCTGCTGGAGGCCGAGGAGGGCGCCTCGCTGGTTGCGGCCCGGCTGCGCATCGACGAACGCGTGCTGCACTACATCGCCGGGGTCAACGGTCTCGATGCGCGGCTGCGCCCGCTGCTGCGGGTGGTGGCCGATCCGGACGTGCTCGCCGACGCGCAGCAGGCTTCCGGCGAGGGCCTCGTCGATGCGCTGGCACGCCGGACCGAAGCGCCGGTGCCGCTGGTGCAACTCTGGGGCAACGACGCCCATGGCCAGTGCGACGTGGCGGCCCATGTCGCAGCGCGCGCCGGGTTGACGCTCTACGTGATGGCCGCGGACGACATGCCCGCCGCGGCGTCCGACGCCGACGCGCTCGTCACGCTGTGGGATCGCGAGGCCGCGCTGCTCGACGGTGCGCTGCTGGTCGAGATCGGCGACGCGGCGACGGTGACGACCGGGGTGCGGCGCTTTCTCGAGCAGGCCACCGGGCTGCTGCTGGTGGCGCTGCGCGAACCCCTCGCGCTGGACCGCGACGACCTGCGCCAACGCATCGACAAGCCCGACGGCCGCGACCAGTGGCGGCTCTGGCAGGGTCTGATGGACGACAGCGACGCCGCGGCGCAGCAACTCGCCGACGCCGGCGCCGGCTTTCGCCTCAGCGCCCGCGACGTGCGCCGGGTCGCGGCGCGGCTGCACATCTGCGCGGGCGATCCGGTC
>CAZVNC010000418.1:0-2970 GCA_964628305.1 uncultured Ideonella sp. | reverse complement strand
CAGCGCGACGCGTTCGACTATGCGCGCCAGCAGCGCGAAGGCCGCTGGCAGCCGCACGCCCAGCGCGCGGCGCGCGAGACGACGGTCGCAGTGCTCGGCCTCGGCCAGATGGGGCGCGCCACCGCGTTGCGCCTTGCGCAGGGCGGCTACCGCGTCAAAGGCTGGAGCGCGCGCCCGACATCAATTGACGGCGTCGCGACGCGCCATGGCGACGCCGCGCTGCCGGCCGTGCTCGGCGCGGCGCAGATCGTCGTCAACCTGCTGCCGCTGACCGCAGCGACGCACGGCCTGTTCGATGCCCGGGTGCTGGCGCTGCTGCCGCGCGGCGCGAGCTTCGTGAACCTGGCGCGCGGCGCGCAGGTGGTCGAGGCCGATCTGCTTGCGGCGCTCGACAGCGGCGCGTTGCGCCACGCCGTGCTCGACGTCTTCGCGACCGAGCCGCTGCCCGCCGCGCACCCGTTCTGGGCCCATCCGAAGGTCACGGTGCTGCCGCACGTCGCGGCGCAGACCGACGCGCGCAGCGCGAGCGCGGTTGCCGCCGCGAACGTCGCCGCGCTGCGCGCCGGGCGGCCGCTGCAGCATCTCGTCGATCGCAAGCGCGGGTATTGATCGGCAATGGCGTTGTTGCGAGTTCTGGGTTCGCTTGGGCGAGCTACGCGGTCAATGCAAGCCGCAGTCCCTTGCCGCCCGGCCTGCGCGTCGGCACTGCGCCCGCGCGCTCGCACACCATCAGCGCGAGGCGCTTCAAACCGTCCCAGGGGTCATCCGGCCATTCGGGGCTTTTGAGCCCCTTGACGAGACCGTCGCAGACTTGCGCCGCGACGACGAGTTCGCCCACGCTGGCCGCCGTGAGGTGCGGCAGCACGCGCTCGACGAGCCGCTCCTTGGCGCCCCAGACGCGGTTCTCGCGCAGCGCGAGCGGCAGCGGCCGGCCGGCGGCGACGGCGTCCTGGACACGCTTCAGCGCGAGGATGTCGCCGGCCAGCGTGTAGTACACGAGCACCGCTGCCGTGCCTTCGGCCTGCAGGCCGTCGAGCATGCGCAGCGTGCGCGCCGCGTGACCCGCGAGCACCGCCTCGCCGAGCTTGAAGACGTCGTAGCGCGCGACGTTGCGCACCGCGGTCTCGATCTGCTCGAGGCTCAGTTCGGCACCGCCCGCGCCGTCGGTGCCGTAGAGCAGGCCGAGCTTCATGATCTCCTGGTGCGCGGCGAGCAGATTGCCTTCGACCTGGTCGGCAAAGAAGGCGAGTGCGCGCTGTCCGGCCTCGCCGCCCTGCACGCGCTGGCCCTGCCTTGCCAGGCGCTGCGCGATCCACTGCGGCAGCGCGCCGCGCTCGACCGGATCGACGCGCAGCGTGACGCCGGCCGCGTCGAGCGCACTGAACCAGGCGCTCGCGGTCTGCGTGCGATCGAGCCGCGGCAGCACGACGAGCGTGACGAGTTCGTCGGCGAGCGCCGCGCAATAGCGCTGCAGCGCGTCCGACCCTTCCTTGCCGGGCTTGCCGGACGGGATGCGGATCTCGATCAGTTGGCGTTCGGCAAACAGGCTCATCGCCTGCGAGGCGCCGATCAGCGAGCTCCAGTCGAAGTGCGGGCCGGCCACGGTGTGGACCTGGCGCTCGGTGTGGCCGGCGGCGCGCGCCGCGGCGCGGATCGCATCGGCAGCCTCCTGCGCCCGCAGCGGCTCGTCGCCGTGGATCGTGTAGACGCGCTTCAGCCCCTTGGCCAGATGCGCTGCGAGCTGGTCGGATCGGACTTGCATGCGCCGGTTACGGTTACGGCTTCGGCACCGCGGCGAGGCGGCGCATGACCTGCGCGACGATGTCGCTCTGCATCGCCTTGAACTGGCTCGCGGACTCGTATTGCTTGGCGAGCGCAATGCCTTCGTTGTAGCTCAGGTCGCGCACCTGCGTCAGCTCGGTCGGCGCGATCAGCTCCCGGCCGCCGGGGGTGCGAAGCTTGAATTCGAAGCGCATGCGCAGCTCGAACTCGCGTACCAGGCCGGTCGCGGTGGAGGCGACGACAGCGCGGTCGCTGGTGTCGGCCAACGCTTCGAGCACGACCTGCGCCTCGCCGGCGCTGTCGACGACGCGCGTTCCGGGGATGGACTCGATGTTGCGCCGCAGCTCCTTCGCGAGCGGCGAGCTGGCGGAAAAACCGGTCAGTTGCACGCTCTGGAACTGCAACTCGGGCGCTTGCCGCAGCGCGAAGCCGCAACCGGCCAAGATCAATGACGCGCCGAGCACGACCGAGATCCTGCGCCGCTCGCGGCGCGGCAGCGGCGCCGTCCGCCGCGCCGCCATCAGAGGACCACGTTGACGAGCCGCCCGGCGACGACGATCACGCGCCGCGCCGTCCGGCCCTCGGCAAAGCGCGTGAAATCCGGGCTCGCGAGCGCGACCGCCTCGATTGCCGCGCTGTCGGCGCCGGCCGGCACCCGGATCGCACCGCGCAGCTTGCCGTTGACCTGCAGCACGAGTTCGATCTCGTCCTGCACGAGCGCCGCTTCCTCGACCTCGGGCCAGGGTGCGTCGAGCAGATCGCCGAGTTCGCCGGCATAGCCGAGCGCTTCCCACAACGCATGCGTGATGTGCGGGCAGGCCGGATGGAGCACGCGCAGCACGATGCCGGTGCCCTCTCGCAGCGCCGCTGCGTCGTCGCCCTTGAAGGCGTCGAGCGCATTGAGCATCTTCATCGCGCCCGAGACGACGGTGTTGTACTGCATGCGCTCGTAGTCGTAGCTGACCTGGCGCAGCACGCCGTGCACTTCGCGCCGCAGCGCGCGCGCCTCGGACGAAAGCGGCGACTCGATCGCGCCGGCCGTGCGCAGCAGCGCCTCGTTGCGCATTGCGAAGGCCCAGAGCCGGCGCAGAAAGCGGTTCGCGCCTTCGACGCCGGTGTCGTGCCACTCGACGGTCTGCTCCGGCGGCGAGGCGAACATCACGAACAGGCGCGCGGTGTCGGCGCCGT
>CAZVNC010000417.1:0-2988 GCA_964628305.1 uncultured Ideonella sp. | reverse complement strand
TGCAGGTCGGTGTTCTCGCTGCCGGCGGCGGCAATCTGCGCCTCGAGGTCGGCCTGCTCGGCGGCGAGGGCGTCGAAGTCGGCGTCCGGCTCGGCGTAGGCGGCATACACCTCGTCGAGCCGCTTCTTCGCCGCGAGCACGCCGCCGATGCCTTCCTCGACCGCCTGGCGCACCGTCTGCTCGGGATCGAGTTGCGGCTCCTGCGGCAGGTAGCCGATCTTCAGGTTGGGCATCGGCACCGCCTCGCCCTCGATCTCGGTGTCGAGCCCGGCCATGATCTTGAGCAGCGTCGACTTGCCCGAGCCGTTCAGGCCGAGGACGCCGATCTTCGCGCCGGGGAAGAAGGACAACGAGATGTCCTTCAGGATCTGTCGCTTCGGCGGCACCGTCTTGCCGACGCGGTTCATCGTGTAAACGTACTGAGCCATGGTCTCTCGATTCTGAATTGGGAACGGCTGCCGCGGCAGCCAATCGCGTATTGTCGCCGCTGCGCGAGCGAGAGGCAGTTGGGCACGCGCTGGCTCAAGTCGAGCCTCTTGGCGGCCGATATGCCGCTTCAATGGTCCGACTTCGCCCGCCCCCACGAGTTCACGCGCCGCCAGAGAAGGCCGCTCGATGCCGCGCATCGGGCCGCCCCGCTGCGCTGGCGATCACCGTCGACTTCGGGAGCCGAGCGCGGTGAGCGAGCCGCTGCATCCCCTTCTGCAGCGCCAGTTGCGCCGGGTCGGCCTGGGCAGCCCGGACGCACCCGCCGCCGCGCCGTGGCAGGCGCTGCTCGACCTCGTCAGCAGCGCCTACGGCGCGCTCGACCAGCAGCGCTATCTGCTCGAAGATTCGCAGGAGCTCGCTTCGGCCGAGATGGCCGACCTCTATGCGGCGCTGCAGGACGAACGCGACCGGCTCGAATCGCGGGTACGCGAGCGCACGCAAGCGCTGCAACTGAGCGAAGCGAGGCTCGCAAGCCTCGTCTCGATGTCGTCCGACTGGATCTGGGAGCAGGACGCCGAGCTTCGCTTCACCTACATCTCCGACGGTGCGCGCAACGCGACCGGGATCGAGGCCGCGACGCTGATCGGACGCAAGCGGGTCGCGATCGACGACTTCGACGCTCCGCCCGAGCGGGTCGCGCGCCACGTCGCGCAACTCGAGGCGCGCCAGCCGTTTCGGGATTTCATCTACGGCATCCGCGGCCCCGAAGGCCGGCAGTGCTACATCCGCGTCAGCGGCGAGCCCTTGTTCGGCGCCGACGGCACGTTCCTCGGCTATCGCGGCGTCGGCAGCGACGAGACGCAGGCGACGCTCGCGGCGCACCATCTGCAGCAGCTCGCGAGTTTCGACAGCCTGACGGGGATGCCGAACCGCAACATGTTCATCGCCGAGCTCGATCTCGCGCTCGCCCGCGCGCGGCGCAACGGCGGCACGTTCGCGCTGTGCTTCATGGACCTCGATCGCTTCAAGACGATCAACGACAGCCTCGGCCACGCGGCGGGCGACGTGCTGCTGACGACGGTCGGCGCCCGGTTGCGCGACCTGCTGCGTGAGAGCGACCTCGTCGCCCGTCTCGGCGGCGACGAGTTCGTCGCCCTGCTCGAAGGGCCGTCGGACGCGCCGGCGCTGTCGGCCGTCGCGCGCAAGATGCTCGCCGCGGTCAGCGAGCCGGTCGTCCTCGATGGACGCAAGCTGTGGATCACCGGCAGTTGCGGCATCGCGTGCTACCCGGCCGACGGCAACGACGCCGAGACGCTGCTGAAGAACGCCGACGCCGCGATGTACCAGGCGAAGGCCGAAGGCAAGGACACGTTTCGCTTCTATACCGCCGAGCTGGCGGCGCAGACGGCACACCTCTTCGCGCTCGAAGCCGATCTGCGCCACGCCGTCGAGCGCGCCGAACTCGTGCTGCACTACCAGCCCAAGATCGACCTCGCGACCGGCCGCCTGCGCGGCGTCGAGGCGCTCGTGCGCTGGCAGCATCCGACCCGCGGGTTGCTCGCGCCCGGCGAATTCATCGGCCTCGCCGAGGAAAGCGGGCTGATCGTACCGATCGGCGGCTGGGTGATGCAGGCCGCCTGCTGCCAGGTGCGGGCCTGGATGGACGCCGGGCTGGCCGCGCCGCGCTGCGCGGTGAACCTGTCGGCACGCCAGTTCGGCAGCGAATCGCTGCTCGACGATGTGCGCCGATCGCTGCAGCAAAGCGGTCTGCCGGCCGACGCGCTGGAAATCGAGATCACAGAGAGCGTGCTGATGTCCGACCCGGACCGCGCCAACCTCACGCTGCAGGAGCTGCACGCGCTCGGCGTGCACATCTCGATCGACGACTTCGGCACCGGCTATTCGTCGCTCGCCTACCTGAAGCGCCTGCCGGCGCACACCGTCAAGCTCGACCGCTCGTTCGTCAGCGGCCTGCCGGCGGACCGCGACGACGCCGCTATCACGCAGGCGGTGATCGCGCTGTCGCACAGTCTCGAGATGCAGGTCGTTGCCGAAGGCGTCGAGACCGACGCCCAGCTCGACTTCCTGCGCCGCCTCGGCTGCGACCAGGCGCAGGGCTATCTGATCGGCCGGCCGATGCCGGCCGGGCAACTCGCGCAGCGCCTGCAGTCGCGGCGCGAATTACTCAGCCAGGCGGCGTAGGCCGGCAGCCGCGCGGGCACCGGCGTCAGGCGTGCAGCCCGGCCAGCGCGAGCGTCTCGAGATGGCGCTCGCGATCTGCCGCGTGGCGGTAGTGCAGCGTCGCAACGAGATCGGCGAACCCGAACGCGGGCCACTTCGAGCGCATGTCGGCGATGCATGTCTTCGCCGCGTCGAGTTTGCCGAGCCGCACCTGGCAGGCGGCGATCAGCGCAAACAAGGGCGCGTCGGGCGTCGTCACGCGCCGCGCCGCGTCGAGCGCCTCGCCGTACGCGCCGGCGACGAAGTTGGCGCGCGCCAGATGGCCCCAGAAGCGCTCCGGGTGGTACGGATTCAGGCGCATCGCCTTGCGGATCCACT
>CAZVNC010000416.1:0-2997 GCA_964628305.1 uncultured Ideonella sp. | reverse complement strand
CTGCAGTGCCTGCAGCAGCTCCTGCGGCGCCGCGTGCTTGAGCACATAGCCGGCGGCGCCGGCTTCGAGCGCGCGCCGCGCGTAGGCCGGCTCAGTGTGCATCGTCAGGAAGATCACCGGCACATCGAGCCCTTCGCGCCGCATCGCGCGCAGCGCGTCGATGCCGTTCAGCCCCGGCATCGAGATGTCGGCGACGATGAAGTCGGCCTGCACCTGGCGCGCCAGTTCGAGCAGCGAGCGTCCGTCCTGCGCGCGGCCGGCCACCTCATAGTCAGGGGCGAGCAGGGCTTCGAGGCCGGCGGCGACGATGCGGTGGTCGTCGGCCAGCAGCACGCGCGGGCGCGTCATGTGCTGGCCTCGGCCGGCAGCCAGGCGGTGACGCTCGTGCCCTGGCCGCGCCGGCTGCGGATCTCGAGCCGCCCGCCCTGCAGCGCGACGCGCTCGCGCATGCTCGCCAGCCCGAGCGACACCCGCACGGGTGCGGCCGCAGGGTCGAAGCCGATGCCGTCATCGGCCACGCTGAGTGCGATGCCGCCCGACGCGTGCCGCAACTGCACCTGAATGCGCTTTGCCTGCGCGTGGCGCACGGCGTTGCGCAAGGCTTCCTGCGCGATGCGGAACAGGCACAGCGCGCGCTCGCCGCGCTCGCTGCCGTTGACCGCGTCGCCGTCGAAGCCGACCTCGACCGCGCCGCGCCGCGCCGCGCGTTCGCATTCGACGCGCAGCGCCTCGGCGAGTCCGAGGTCGTCGATCACCGACGGATGCAGGCGGTACGCCAGCGCGTGCACGTCGCGGCTCAGGTGCGCGATCTCGCCGCTGATCGCCTGCTCGGCCGCCGAGCGCGCCGCCGGGTCGGCAACCCGGTTCAGGCTCGCGGCCTCGATTGCCACGCCGGCCAGGCGCTGCGTGATGTCGTCATGC
Source organism: uncultured Ideonella sp. (assembly GCA_964628305.1). Lineage (GTDB taxonomy): Bacteria > Pseudomonadota > Gammaproteobacteria > Burkholderiales > Burkholderiaceae_C > CAIKUF01. The sequence continues at coordinate 2,076 of CAZVNC010000416.1, read as the reverse complement.
AGCTCGCGCGCCAGTCGGCGGCCTTCGTCCTCGTAGGCGGTGATCAGCCGTCCGCCCAGACTGCGCGCCTCGCGCTCGGCGCGCTGGCGGTGCGCGCGCTGCCACAGCAAGGTCGCGATGAGCGCGGTCTGCATGACGAGCACCGACGTGACGGTGGCGATCTCCCGGCCGTAGCGGACCCACGGCGACGGTTCGCGAAAGCGCACCTCGCTGCCCGGCGGCAGCAGCGACTCGTCGATCTGCCAACGACGCAGCTCGCGCCCGTCGTAGACCGGGGTTTCCATGCCGATGGAGTCGACGCGCGGTTGCGTGCCCGGCGGCGCCGACATCATGCGCAGCGCGGCCTGCGCGGCGCTGCTGCCGCTGCGCGACTGCGAGAGATACGGACCGCCGACCACGCCGCGGCCCAATTCGTTCTCGAACAGCGAAAAGATTGGTACGTTCGATGCGGCTTTCAGTTCGGCCAGCGCTTCGAGCCGCTCGTGCGGCACGCCGGCGGCGTCGGCAATCAGCAGGCCGTAGAACACCGCGCTGTTGGGCGGCAGCACCGCGACCCGCGCCTTCATCTGCGCCAGCGATAAGTCATCGAACCAGACGAACGCGACGCCCTGGTCCGCGAGGTAGGCGGTCTCGCGCTCGACCTCGCCGCGCCAGAAACGCTCGAGCGGCGTCGCACCGAGCACGATCGCGATCGTGCTCGTGCGCGGCAGCACGCGCATCAGGGCATCGAAAGCGCGCGGCAGATCGATGACGGTGGCGACCGCCACGTCGCCAGGCTGCAGCGCCGCGCGCGGTACGGCGCGCACGTCGATCGCCGTCACCAGGATCGGCACGCCGGGGAAGATGGTGTCGCGGTGGCGCGTTGCGAAGCGCGTGGCGGGTGCCGAGGAGGCGACGATCAGGTCCGGCACCGGACGCGCAAACCGCGCCTCGAGGTACGCGGCGAAGGCGGCTTCCTCGTCCGCGCCGATCGCCCGCCCGGCGTCGAGTGCCGCTTCGAGGAAGAGCACCGGCTCGGGCGTGCGCAACGCCAGCTCGCGCCTGAAGGTCGAGATCACGGCGTCGTAGGGCGCGAATTCGCGGCCGAAGGAGTGCACGATCAGCACACGCTTCGGCGCGGCTTGGGCACGCAGCGCCGGCGCCAGACTGGCGCCGACCGTCGCGACCAATGCCCGGCCGCCCGCACGCAGCACCGTGCGCCGCGTTGGGCCGTGTCGTCCTGTCGGCAATCTGTTCGCCGGATCGGCCATCCGCCACCGTTTGCGGCCGCTGCTTCGGGCCTGTCGCGCAGAGTATCGCAACGGGCTTCAGCCTGCCGGCGCGCCGAGTTTCAACATGGCCCAGACGATTGCGGCCAGGAACGCGGTCTCGCCGACCATCAGCGCGATCGGCTTCCAGCCGACGTTGGCCAGGTCTTTCAACTGCGTCTTCATGCCGATCGCGGCGATCGCCGCTATGAGGAAACCGCGCGACAGGTCAATGCCCAGCGTCAGCACGATCTGCGGCAGCCAGCCAAAGCTGTTGATCGCGACCAGCAATGCGAAGGCGAGCGCGAAGCCCGGCAGCAGCGGTGGCCGCGGGCCGGATGCGGCGCCCTCGATGCCGTCCAGCCGGCGCGTCAGCATCGACGCGACGACGATCACCGGCAGCAGCATCGCCACCCGCAGCAGCTTGACCAACGTCGCGGTGTCCCCGGCCTGTGTCCCGAGGCTGTAGCCGGCGCCGACGACCTGCGCCACGTCGTGGATCGTGGCGCCGAGGAAGATGCCGGCCGCACGCGCATCGAGCCCGCCGGCTTGGGCCAGCATCGGATACAACACCATCACCAGCGTCGACAGCGCGCTGACGCCGATCACCGTGAACAGCGTCGCGCGTTCCTTGTGCGGATTCGCGGGGAGCGCGGCGGCGAGTGCGAGCGCTGCCGAGGCGCCGCAGATCGCCACCGCGCCACCGGTGAGCAGGCCGAACAAGCGGCGCATGCCGAGAGCGCGTGCGGCCAGCACACCGAATGCTATCGTCGCGACCACGGCTGCCGCCACAACGATCGCCGGCAGCCAGCCCAGGCCCGCCACCTGG
>CAZVNC010000415.1:0-3005 GCA_964628305.1 uncultured Ideonella sp. | reverse complement strand
GAATGCGCTGCGCTCGGCGCTGCGCGAGGACCCGGACGCGATCCTGGTCGGCGAAATGCGCGACCTCGAGACGATCCGCCTCGCACTCACCGCCGCCGAGACCGGCCACCTCGTCTTCGGCACGCTGCACACCAGTTCGGCCGCGAAGACGATCGACCGCATCGTCGACGTCTTCCCGGCCGCCGAGAAGGAGATGGTGCGCGCGATGGTCTCCGAGTCGCTCGTCGCCGTCATCTCGCAGACGCTGTGCAAGCTGAAGGACGGCTCGGGCCGCATCGCGGCGCACGAGATCATGCTCGGCACCGCCGCGATCCGCAACCTGATCCGCGAGGCGAAGGTGGCGCAGATGTACTCGTCGATCCAGACCGGCAACAGCCTCGGCATGCAGACGCTGGACCAGAACCTCGCCGATCTGGTCCGGCGCAATATCGTCAGCGCCGCGGAGGCGCGGAGCAAGGCGAAGTTCCCGGAGAACTTCCCGGGCTGAGACATGCCGTTCAGTGAGTCGCGTTCATGGCCCCGTGGAGATCGCCTGTGCCATTGGAGTCACTGAGCCATGGCCCGCGCAGACTGTGCCCCTATCCGATTCGCACGTCGAAAACGGCCCCGAACACGCTGCGCGGCCGCATTTGCAGGACTTGCACTGCATGAGTTGCAGATCGCGTATCAACAAAAGATTCTATGCTCGAGCCAACATGCAGTTCCTTGTCGACTCTTGCGTGTTCATAGACTCGTTTGACCCGAGGTCACCGAACCACGCGGATGCGCTGCGACTTCTCGAGGACTTGTTGCGTCGGGGACTCCTTCTTACGATGCCGGCGCACGGTTGGTTCGAAGTTCAATGCACGCTCCAGCGACTGGTGAAGGAAGGGAAGTTCACTGCACCAACAATTGCTGGAAAGCATCAGTATCCGGTGCGCCTCGTCCACATCGACAAGCCGTTCATTGAGCGATATTCCTCCGTTGATCTTCCATACCTGAAGGCCGGAGACCATATCTTTGTGGCAATCGCGAAAGTGAATGCCTGGCCGTTGGTAACTAGCGACCGAGCAATGACGGAAGCATCCAACCAGTGTGGCGTCCAAGTGTTCAGCCCTGCGGAGTTCATGGATGAGCTCGCAGCACGCATCTAACCCCTCTATCGAGCGGACGTCCTCCAGCTGGCTGCGCCTGCTTCCGGCCGCCGCCCGTGTCGGACGTCGGGCGTCAAAGGAGCGCCGATGGTTGTCCGTGTTGTGAGGCTCGGAACCCCGAGGGCGGAGGAGGAAGGCCTCCGGATCGGGACCGTTCGGCGTCCTCCACGAGGCGTCCCGAAGGCCGAGTTCGCTCGCCGGAACTGGTACGACGTGTGGTTCCCGAACCTGGCTCCGAGCGCCGAAACCATGAAGCTCGGGCAGGAGGCCAAGACGCCTGCCCAATGGTCTGCGTTCGTACGCAAGTACCGAGCAGAGATGGCCTCGCCCGAAAACAGCCATGCAATCGGCCTGCTCGCCGCACTGTCGCAGCAGGCGAACTTCTCCGTGGGCTGCTACTGCGAGCGAGAGGAACGCTGTCATCGTTTCGTGCTCCGGGAGTTGCTTGCTTCAGCGGGTGCCAAGTTCGTTGATCGCGATGACGCCTGACATGTTGTTGGACACCGCAACCTGCCGCGCTCCGACGCCCCTGGCACCTTGGTTGTGGCATCTATCGAGCGGAAGCAACGAGGGGTCAAGCATGTCCATTGCCGTCGAAGACCTTGAAGCGCAGGCGTTGAGCCTGCCGCCGGAGGATCGGGCATGCCTTCTCACCTTCGCCAGCCGCTGATCCCGAGGTTCGACCGCGTAGGCGAACCCGCTTGCCAAGCGCTATTTTCGTATATACATTTATGCCGTGCGCATCTCCTACGATCCCGCCAAGCGCGAGTGGACACTGGCCCATCGTGGACTTGACTTCGAGGATGCCGCACTGGTCTTCGATGGGTTGACTGCCGAGGTCGAAGACAAGAGGAAGGACTATGGAGAGACGCGGATCATCTGTTTCGGAGTCCTCGAGAGCCGCTTGGTGGTCATCGGGTACACCCCGCGTGGCGCAGTGCGTCATGTCTTCAGCATGAGAAAGGCCAACGATCGTGAGCAAGCCCGCTTCGCACCGTACTTTGCACTCTGATCTCCGGCGCGTCGACGCGCATGTCATCAAGCCCGAAGAGTATGACGACTTGCCGGAGATGACGGATGAGATGTTCGCGCGCACCGTCTTCAAGAAGGCAGGAAGGCCGAGGTCGGTCAACCCGAAGCAGATGATCAGCCTGCGCTTGCCGCCTGAGGTCATCGCCCGCTGGAAAGCGACCGGCCCGGGCTGGCAGACGCGGATGGCCAAGCGCCTCGAGAGAACGCCGCTTCCTCGCGCCACGAGCGAGGCGTAACGAATCAGCCCCGACCCCAAGCGCCCGCCCAACCCCCAAAGGACCCCCAATGGAACGCGATCAAGCCTCCAAATTCGTCAACGACCTGCTGCGCCTGATGGTCTCGCGCAACGGGTCGGACCTGTTCCTCACCGCCGACTTCCCGCCCGCGATCAAGGTCGACGGCCGGATCACGAAGGTCTCGCCGCAGCCGCTGACCGGGCAGCACACGCTGGCGCTGACGCGGGCGGTGATGAACGACAAGCAGGCGGCCGAGTTCGAGCGCACGAAGGAGTGCAATTTCGCGATCTCGCCGCAGGGCATCGGGCGCTTTCGCGTCAATGCCTTTGTGCAGCAGGGCAACGTCGGCCTCGTGCTGCGCACGATTCCGGCGACGCTGCCGACGATCGACGGCCTGGCGCTGCCGGCCATCCTGAAGGACATCGCGATGACCAAGCGCGGTCTCGTGATCTTCGTCGGTGCGACCGGCTCGGGCAAGAGCACGTCGCTCGCGGCGATGGTCGACTGGCGCAACGAGCACTCGTTCGGCCACATCATCACGATCGAGGACCCGGTCGAGTTCGTTCATCCGCACAAGAACTGCATCGTCACCCAGCGCGAGGTC
>CAZVNC010000414.1:0-3013 GCA_964628305.1 uncultured Ideonella sp. | reverse complement strand
CCGGAGAAATTCGTCGGCCTTGCGATCATGAGCCGCGCCTGGTGCGCGAAACACGGCGTGCTGCGCGCGCAGGACTTCAACGCCAAGCAGGAAACCTACACCGTGCGCAACGCGAACGGCACCGGGCCGTTCCAGCTCGAGCGCTACGAGCCCGACGTGCGCGCCGTGCTGAAGGCCAATCCGGCCTGGTGGGGCCGGGCGGACAAGCGCAACGGCAACCTGGACGAGGTCGCGTTCGTCGCCATCCGACAGGATGCGACGCGGCTCGCCGCGCTCGCGTCGGGCGAGGTCGACCTCGTGCTCGACCCGCCGTTCCAGGATGTCGAACGCCTGAAGCGCGACAAGCAGCTCGCCGTGCTGCAGACGGCCGACCTCGGCCAGCAGTACTTCACCTTCGACCAGTGGCGCGACGAGCTCGAAGGCAGCGACGTGAAGGGCCGCAATCCGTTCAAGGACCTGCGCGTGCGGCGCGCCGTGTATCAGGCGATCAATGTCGACCTGATCGTGCAGAAGGTGCTGCGCGGGCAGGGCATGCCGACCGGCGCGTTCCTGTCGCCGCGCGTCGACGGCAGCCTGCCCGAGCTCGACAAACGCCTGCCTTTCGATCCGGCGAAAGCGAAGGCGCTGCTCGCCGAGGCCGGCTACCCGAACGGCTTTTCGGTCACGCTCGACTGCGTCAACATCGCCTATCGCGAGAACGTCTGCCAGGCCGCGAGCGCGATGCTGACGCAGATCGGCATCCGCACCACGCTGCGCACTTCGGCGACGAACCAGTTCTTCCCGCGCCTGTCGCAGGGCACGTCGGCCTTCATCGAATTCGGCTGGACGCCGACGACCGACGCCTGGGCGACCTTGAACGCCTTGTTTCACACCTGGAGCAAGGACGGTTTCGGCACGTTCAACGCGGGGCGCTATTCGAGCCCGCAGCTCGACGCGCTGATCGACGACATCCGCGTCGAGCCCGACGCGACAAAGCGGCGCGCGCTGGTCGGCGTCGCGCTGCGCATGATCGCAGGCGATCTGCCCTACGTGCCGCTTTATCGCCGCACGCTCTCGTGGGCGATGGCGAAGAAGGTGAGCGCGGTGCAGTGGCCGAGCGACAGCATCGAGTTGCGCTGGGTGAAGGTCCGATAGCGTCGCATAGCACCGATGAAGCCGGAACTCGTGACGATCAGCCCGATCGACGGCAGCAAGCTGCTGCGCCGGCCGCTTCTCGACGCCGCGACGCTGCAGGCGGCACTCGTTGCCGCGCGCGCCGCGCAGCCGGCGTGGCGCGCGCTGCCGGTCGCCGACCGCGCGGTGGTCGTGGGCCGCGGCGTCGATGCCTTCGTCGCGATGAAGGATCGAGTCGCGAAGGAGATCACGCTGCAGATGGGGCGGCCGATCCGCTATACGCCGCGCGAGGTCGATGGCTTCGCCGCACACGCACGGCACATGATCCGGATCGCCGAGGATGCGCTCGCCGATCTGGCACCGGCACCGAGGGTCGGCCTCACCCGCTTCATCCGCCGCGAGCCGCTCGGCGTCGTGCTCGCCGTCACGCCCTGGAACTACCCACTGCTGACGGCGGTGAACGCGGTCGTTGCGGCGCTGATGGCGGGCAACGCGGTGATCCTGAAACCCTCGGCGCAGACGCCGATGGCGGGCGAGCGGATCGCCGAAGCGCTCACCGGCGCGGGACTGCCCGCCGGGCTGCTGCAATGCGTCCACACCGATCATGACGGCACGCAGGCGCTCGTCGGCTCACCGCTCGTCGATGGCGTGTGCTTCACCGGCTCGGCAGCTGTCGGCGCAGCGATGGAGCGCGCGGCGGCAGGGCGATTCATTCCCCTCGGCCTCGCCCTCGGCGGCAACGACCCGGCCTATGTGCGTGCCGATGCGAAGCTCGACGCGGCGGTTGAGGCGCTCGTTGACGGCGCGTTCGTCAACTCGGGGCAGAGCGCCTGCGGCATCCAGCGCATCTACGTCGAGCGCACGCTCTATCCGGAGTTCGTCGACAAGGCGGTTCTACTTGCGCGCCGCCAAGTGCTTGGTAACCCGCTGGACGCGGCGACGACGCTCGGCCCATTGGCCAACGCCGCCGCGGCCGACGCGGTGCGGGCGACGATCGCCGATGCCGTGCAGAAGGGCGCGCGGCCTCTGATCGAAGAGGAGCGATTTCCGCTCGACCAGCCCGGCAGCGCCTATGTGGCACCGCAGATTCTGATCTATGTGCATCATGCGATGGCGCTGATGACCGACGAATGCTTCGGTCCGGTGGTCGGCATCATGCCGGTCGACTCCGACGACGAGGCCGTCGCGTTGATGAACGACAGCCCATACGGCCTGACGGCCTGCATCTTCACGCAGGACGAATCGGTGGCCCTTGCGCTTGGCGAGCGGCTGCAAGCTGGCACCGTGTTCATGAACCGCTGCGGCGAGATCGACCCGGCGCTCGCCTGGTCCGGCGTCAAGCACAGCGGGCGCGGCGCAACGCTGTCGCCGATCGCGTATGAACACCTGACGCGGCCGAAGTCGTTTCACTTCAAGCTGGCGTGAGGCGCGGCGCGCAGCCGTGTTGGCCGCGCGCCGGGGCCGGCGTCCATCGGTCCGGCGCAGCGCGAGGGGCGCGGGTAATTGCCAGCACCGGCCCCCGTTTCGTGCACATAACATCGGGCCTTGCATGCTGCGCCAAGGCCCATGCTGTGGCGTGACAAGCGCCTGATTCGCCAACCCCCTAGGAGAACCGAGCTCATGAGCAAGTCCCCCACCCAACGTCGCAAGTTCCTTGGCTCGGCCGCGGCCGTCGGCGCCGGCACGCTGGCCTTTCCGATGGTGTCGCAGGCGCAGACGACGACGCTGCGCTTTCAAAGCACCTGGCCGTCGAAGGACATCTTCCACGAGTACGCGACCGACTTCGCGAAGAAGGTCAACGACATGGCCGGCGGCAGGCTGAAGATCGAGGTGCTGCCCGCCGGCGCGGTGGTGCCGGCGTTCCAGTTGCTCGAGGCGGTCAACAAGGGCACGCTCGACG
>CAZVNC010000413.1:0-3014 GCA_964628305.1 uncultured Ideonella sp. | reverse complement strand
CGCCGTACTGCGCGCCGTAGTAGATGCCGGCCAGCATGATCAGCGCCGGCGTCGCGTCGAGGGCGTAGATCGATGGCAGCAGCATTGCGATCGTCGCCACCGGGCCGAGGCCGGGCAGCACGCCGATCAGCGTGCCGAGCAGCGTGCCGCCGAACGCGTACAGCAGGTTCTGCAGCGTGAAGGCAACGCCGAAGCCGTGCGCGAGATTGGCCAGCAGGTCCATGCAGCGGGATCAGGGAAGCAGGAACGCAGGCAGCAGCGGCATCGTCAGCTCGAGGCCCCAGATGAAGATTGCCCAGCAGAGCGCCGTCAGCACGATCGCGTTGACGATCGCCTCGCCCGGATGAAATTCGTCGCCCGCGAGCGCCGCGACGACGACGACGATCGGCAGCGTGACGACCAGACCCAGATGCGGCAGCAGCCAGCCGAAGAGCAGCACCGCACCGACGACGAAGCCGAGCGGCTTCCAGGCGAGCGCGCCGATCGGGTCGCCATCGGCGCGCTCGACGCTCAATGCCTTGAACAGGATGACGAGGCCGAGCAGCGCCGTCAGCAGCCCGAGCCCGAACGGAAAGAAGCCCGGGCCGGGATGGGCCGAATCGCCGAAGCGATAGGTGGTCGCGCCCCAGGCGAATCCAAGGCCCGCCGCGACGAACATCAGACCGGACCAGAAGTCGCGCTGACTCTTGATTTTCATCCGTGCTTTCCCTAGGGCAGTGAGGGCACGATTCTAGGGAGGCGGCGGCGTAGGCAGCGGCCCTCGCAGGGCAAGAGCGGCCCGCGGCGACACCTATCGCGCGATGCTGCACTCGACGCCGCACTTCGAGCAGTTCGTCGCACCGCACTTGCCCGGACCTTGCGGCTGCATACACTTGCGGGCTTGATCTGAAATATGAAAGGAAAGCCCATGCGAAAGCTGTGGCTGATCGGAGGCGCCGCCGTGGTGATCGCCGCGGGTGCTGCCTTCGTGGTGCTGTCGGGAGCCAAGAGCCCCATGCACAGCGCCAGTGACAAGGACAAGAAGCCCGACGTCACGCTGGAGTTCACGTCCCGGGAGGTGGTCAGCCCGAAGAATGTCGCGCTGCCGCGGCGGATCGAGTTTTCCGGCTCGCTCGTCGCGCCGCGCACCGCGATCGTCCGCGCGAAGGCGGCCGGCACTCTGCTCGGGCTGAAAGTCGACGAGGGAAGCCGGGTGCAGGCCGGGCAGGTGCTGGGCGCGATGGACCTGTCGGATCTGCAAGCGCGCGTCGCAGACCGTACCGCGGCGGTCGATGCAGCCCAGGTGGCGCTCGACGAAGCGCAGCGCCAGCACACGGCCGCCGCCGGTCTTGCGGCGCAGAACTTCATCTCGCCGACGGCGCTGCAGACCTCGCAGTCCAAGCTCGACGCCGCGACCTCGCAGCTCAAGTCGGCGCAGGCCCAACTCACGACCGCGCGCATCGGCGTGCGCGAGGCGAACCTCGTCGCGCCGATCGGCGGCGTCGTCAGCAAGCGCAGCGTCGTGCCGGGCGAGAAGCTCAGCATCGAGCAGCCGGTGCTGACGATCGTCGATCTCGCCGAGCTCGAACTGGCCGGCGCGGTCGGCACGCACGAGGTGTCGCTGCTCGCACCCGGCATGCCGGTCGAGGTGCGCGTCGAGGGCGTCGACAAGCCGGTCGCCGGCAAGCTGATCCGGATCTCGCCGGCCGCCGAGCCGGGAACGCGCGCGATCGGCGTGACGATCTCGATTGCGAATCCGCAGGAGCGGTTTCGCGCCGGGCAGTACGCGCTCGCGAGCATCGTGCTGCCCGACAGCGGACTGCCTCTGACGGTGCCGACGCTCGCGATCGTCAACGTCGCCGGGCAGGACCACGTCTGGCTGATCGATCGCGGCGCGCTCGTGCGGCGTGCGATCACGACCGGCCGCCGCGACGACTCGCGCGGCCTGGTCGAGGTTCTCGCCGGCCTGACGCCCGCGGCGCAGGTGCTCGCCGCGGGCTACGACAACCTGCGCGAAGGCGCAAAGGCGGTGGTCGTCGAGCGCACCGGGCCGACCGCTTCGGCCGCCGCGTCGAGCGTGGTTCGCTGAAGGGTCCGGCATGTGGATCACCCGCGTCTCGATCAACAACCCGGTCTTCGCCACGATGGTGATGGTGGCGCTGTGCGTGCTGGGCATCTTCTCGTACCTGCGGCTGGGGGTCGAGCAACTGCCTGACGTGTCGCCGCCGGTCGCCTTCGTCGACGTCGTCTATCCGGGCGCGTCGCCCGAGGCGGTCGAGCGCGAGCTGACGAAGACGATCGAGGAGGCGCTCAACAGCATCGCCGGCGTCAAGCAGATCACGTCGCGAAGCTTCGAGGGCCGCAGCCAGACGAGCGTCGAGTTCACGCTCAGCGCCGACATGGGCAAGGCGATGCAGGACGTGCGCGACCGGATCGCGGTCGTGCAGTCGAGCTTCCCGCAGGATGCGAAGCCGCCGACGATCAGCCGCTTCGACAACGAGAACAGCCAGCCGGTCGTGACGATGGCGCTCGTCTCGCCGACGCGCAGCGCGCGTGAGCTGTCGATCCTCGGCGAGCAGATCGTCGGCAAGCGGCTGCAAAGCGTCGAGGGCGTCGCGCGCATCGACATCTCGGGGCTCGCGACGCGCGAGGTGCGCGTCGACCTCGATCCGGCGCGGCTGCGCGCCTACGCGATCACGCCGGGCGAGATCTCGTCCGCGCTCGCCGCGGCGAACGCCGATCAGCCGGTCGGGCTGCTGACGAACGCGAAGCAGGACACGATCCTGCGCGTCGAAGGCCGGGTGCGCGACCCGAAGCAGTTCGGGGGCGTCGTCGTCGCGCACCGCGGCGACCTCGCGCTGACGCTCGCCGACCTCGGACAGGTCATCGAGCGCGAGCGCGAGCCCGATTCGATGGCGCGCATCAACGGCCAGCGCGCGATCAACTTCAACGTCTTCAAGCAGCAGGACGCGAACGTCGTCGCGACCGGCGACGCGGTGAAGGCGAAGATGGACGAGATCCGCAAGAGCCTGCCC
>CAZVNC010000412.1:0-3026 GCA_964628305.1 uncultured Ideonella sp. | reverse complement strand
ACGTCAATGGCATCACGCTCAAGATCACCGACCAAGTCACCCGTGAACTGGACGGCCGCGCGTGGCAGTACCGTCCGTCGCGCACCTGGGTGGAACTGGTGGCCAACGAGATCGTCGGCATTCTGAGCAACGGAACACCCGAGCAGGCCAGGGCCGTGCTCGCGCAGGTCGGGCTTGCCGAGCGCGTGGCCCATCGACCGTCGCAGCTCTCGGGCGGCGAGCGTCAGCGGGTCGCGATCGCGCGCGCGCTCGTCACCCGGCCGGCCTGCGTGCTGGCCGACGAGCCGACCGGCAACCTCGATCGGGAAACGGCCGACGGCGTCTTCGAGCTGATGCTCGAGCTGGCGCACGAGCAGCGCACCGCATTCGTCCTCGTCACCCACGACGAGAGCTTCGCGCTGCGCTGCGACCGCCTGCTGCGGCTGAAGCTCGGCGTGCTCGTCGGGCCCGACTGAGTCCGCGGCGGCGGCCTGCCCCATCGCGCTCGTCGTTTGCCTCCGATCGGCGGCATCATGTCGGGCATGGAATGGACCGACACCCACTGCCACCTCGATGCGTCCGAATTCGACGCCGATCGCGACGCCGTGATCGCGCGCGCCCGGGCCCGCGGCGTGGCGCAGATAGTGCTGCCCGCGGTAGCGGTCGCAAACTTCGACGCCGTGCGCAGGCTCGCGCACGAGCAAGGCTTCGCTTACGCGCTCGGCATCCACCCGCTGTACGTCGATCGCGCGGGCGACGCCGCGCTCGCCGATCTGCGCAGCGCCCTTGCCCGGTGGCGCGACGATCCGCGGCTTGTCGCGGTGGGCGAGATCGGGCTCGATCACTTCGTGGCCGGAACCGATCGCGCGCGCCAGGCCCGCTTCTACGCTGCGCAACTCGAACTCGCGCGCGAGTTCGGCCTGCCGGTGATCCTGCACGTGCGGCGCTCGGCCGACGATCTGCTCAAGCACCTGCGCAAGGCAGGCGTCGCGGGCGGCATCGCACATGCGTTCAACGGCAGCGAACAACAGGCGCAGGCTTTCATCGACCTCGGCTTCAAACTCGGCTTCGGCGGCACGCTCAGCTTCGAGCGCGCGCTGCAGATCCGGCGCCTCGCGCAAACGCTGCCCGAGACCGCGATCGTGCTCGAGACCGACGCCCCCGACATCCCGCCCCAATGGCTCTACCGAAGCGCGCAGGAGCGGGCGCGCGGCGCGGCGCCGGCGCGCAACGAACCGGCCGAACTGCCGCGTATCGCGGAGACGCTCGCCGCGCTGCGCGGCTGGACGCTGGCGCAGACGGCGGCGACGACCAGCGCGAATGCTCGCGCAGCGCTGCCCAGGCTCGCAGCGCTCGATGCCGATGCAAGCAGCGCAACGGGCGCGAATGCGCAGTTCGACGGCGAGGCAACGGCGACGTGACGTCCGATCGGCTGCTCGGACTGCCGCCGGTGATCGCGCGCGAAACAAGGCTCGTCGTCCTCGGCAGCTTTCCGGGCGCGGCGTCGCTCGCCGCGCGCCAGTACTACGCCCATCCGCGCAACCAGTTCTGGCCGCTGCTGTCGGCGTTGTGGGGCGTCGACCTGACTGCCCTGCCCTATGCGCAGCGGCTTGCCGTGCTGCGCGAGCGCCGCCTCGGTCTGTGGGACGTCTACGCAAGCTGCCGGCGCGACGGAAGCCTCGACAGCGCGATCGAGGATGCGCAAGCCAACGACCTCGCGAGCCTGCGCCGGCGCGCGCCGGAGTTGCGCGCGGTCGCCCACAACGGCGGCGAATCGGCGCGCTTCATGCGTGCCACCATGGCGCTCGGCGTGCCGGTCGTGCGCCTGCCCTCGACGAGCCCGGCCAACGCGAGCTGGTCCTTCGATCGCAAGCTCGCCGCCTGGCGTGCGGCATTCGATGCCTGCGGCATCTGACGGTGGCGAACCGGGAAGCGCCGGCGCCGCGCGCTAGCATGCGCGCCATGTGTGCCCCTCGAGTCGCTGTCCTGCGCCGCACGGCGGGCCGAGAGCTTGCCTTATGAGCGCCGCGCGCTTCGGCCGCGCGGCCGCGCCGTCGGATGACGACGACGAAACCGCGGCGACGATTTCCGAGATCGACGGCGTGCGCTACCTGCACCTGGGCACACCCTGGGTGCAGGGTGCGATGCGGATCGCCAGGCCGCTCGAGATCGAGCTCGAGTACGTGCAGCGCATGATGGCGTGGATGCTGTGGCGGCCGAGCGAGGCGATCGCCGACGGTCTGGCCGTCCAGCTCGGCATGGGCGCCGGCGCGATCACGCGCTTTTGCCATCGCAAGCTGCGCATGCGAACGCTCGCGGTCGAAATCGATGCCTCGGTGATCGCCGCCTGCCGGATGTGGTTCCGGCTCGCCGAAGACGACGCCCTCCTGACCGTGCTGAACGAGGACGCCGCGCGCTGGGTGAGCGACCCGGTGAACCGTGCGACGGTCCAGGTGCTTTGCGTCGATCTGTATGACCACGACGCCGCCGCGCCGGTTCTCGACGACGCGGCGTTCTACGCCGCGTGCCGCGCGACGCTCATCGAGGGCGGCGTGATGACGGTGAACCTGTTCGGCCGCGACGCGAGCTTCGCGGCGAGCGCCGATCACATCGTCGCTGCGTTCGGCGCCGAGAGCGTCTGGAGCCTGCGGCCGACGCGCGAGGGCAACACCGTCGTCGTCGCCACGCGCGGCGCGGCGCTGCCCGAGCGGGCAACGCTCGCCGCGCGCGCCGCCAGCATCGAAGCTCGCTTTGGCCTGCCGGCGCGCAAGTGGCCGCGCATGATCCGCGTTCCCGACACGTCGAACCTTGGGGTACTGCGCAGCGAGCGTGCATCAGAATCGAGCCCATGACGAGCAAGACCGCGGCGAAGACCGAAGCCCCGAGCGGCCCGCTGACCTGGCGCAAGCTGCTGCACTGGCTGCACGAGGATGGCCTCGTCAGCGCCGCCGCCGTCGCCGATACGACGCAGCGCTTCGGCACGAGCGACAGCCGCCAGCACCCGCTGGTGCGGCTCGGCAGCGCCGGCCTCGTCGACAAGAAGCACG
>CAZVNC010000411.1:0-3080 GCA_964628305.1 uncultured Ideonella sp. | reverse complement strand
GCATCATCATGCTGCCGTCGAACATGGCCAAGGTCGGCGCGATCTCGCTGACCTCGTGGCTCGTCACGGCGCTCGGCTCGCTCGCCATCGCCTGGGGCTTCGCGCAGGCCGGCATCTTCAACCAGCGCCCCGGCGGGCTGGCTGCCTACGCCGAGGACGCCTACGGCAAGAACGGCTACTTCCAGGTCTTCTTCCTGTACTTCCTGTCGCTCGCGATCGCCAACGTCGCGGTCGCGATCTCGGCGCTCGGCTACCTGTCGAGCTTCTTCCCCGGCCTGACGGCGACGCCGATCGCCACCGCGCTCGGCGTCATCGCGCTGCTGTGGATCACGACGGTGGCCAACTTCGGCGGACCGAGCCTGACCGGCAAGATCGGCTCGATCACGGTCTGGGGCGTGATCCTGCCGGTGGGCTTCCTGGCCCTCGGCGGCTGGATCTGGTTCAGCGGCGACACTTTCGCCGCCGCGTGGAACCCGAAGGGCATCAGCATCGCCGAAGGCATGGGCTCGTCGATCGCGCTGACGCTGTGGGCCTTCCTCGGCATGGAATCGGCGTCGCAGAACGCATCGGCGGTCGAGAACCCGAAGCGCGACGTGCCGCTCGCCTGCATGTTCGGCACGCTCGGCGCGGCCGTCATCTACATCCTGTCGACCGCGGTGATTCAGGGCATCGTGCCGAATGCCGAACTGGCCGAATCGACCGGCCCCTTCGGCCTGGCCTACGCGAAGATGTTCAACCCGACGATCGGCTCGATCGTCATGGCGCTGGCGGTGATGGCCTGCGTCGGCTCGCTGCTCGGCTGGCAGTTCACGCTCGCGTCCACCGCGAAGGACGCCGCCGACTCCAAGCTCTTTCCGGCCGTCTTCAGCAAGGCCACCGGCGCCGGCGCACCGATTGTCGGCATGGTGATCATGGGCGTCCTGCAGTCGTTGATGGCGCTGATGACGATCTCGCCGGATCTGAACCAGCAGTTCTCGGCGCTCGTCAACCTGGCGGTGGTGACCAACGTGCTGCCCTACGTCATCGCCTTGTCGGCGTTGTGGGTGATGATGCGCGACGCCAAGGTGACCGACGGCACACGCAAGATGAACAGCTTCGTCGCCGTCGTCGCGCTGCTGTACTCGATCTATGCGCTGTGGGCCTCGGGCAAGGACGCGGTGATGGGCGGCATGCTGGTGCTGGCCATCGGCTACCTGGTGTGGGGCCTGATCGCGCCGCGCTTCGCGCCGGCGGTGGCGAAGAGCTGAGAGCAGGAGGACGACCGACCATGAACTGCACTACCCTGCTCCGCCGCCCGCTGCTGAAGGCCCTGTTCGCCGCCAGCCTGGCGCTCGCCGTGCCCGCGGCGCTGGCCGCGGCAACCCTCGACAAGGTGCGCAACTCCGGCACACTGACCATCGGCTATCGCAGCGACGCGCGGCCCTTCGCCTACACCGACCCGGCGGGCAAGCCGGCCGGCTACTCGGTCGAACTCTGCCGGCGCGTTGCGGACGCCATCCAGGCCGAGCTGAAGCTGCCGAACCTGGCGATCGATTTCGTTCCGGTCACGGCCACGACCCGCTTCGAGATGCTGGCGCAGGGCAAGATCGACATGAGCTGCGGCACCGACACGCCGACGCTGGCGCGCCGCGCGAACGTCGACTTCTCACTGCCGATCTTCCTGGCCGGCACCGGCGCGGTGATGCGCATCGATGGCGACGCGCGTGTGCGCGAGGTGTTGTCGGGCCGCGCCGCGCCGGCACAGCCGCTGTGGCGCGGGAACCCGGGTGAATTCGGCCAGAAGGTGACCGCCGCCGTGGTCGGCGGCACGACGATCGAGACCACTCTGCTCGACGCGCTGCGCAGGCGCCGCGTCGAGGTGAACGTCGTCAAGGTGCCCGACTACGGCGCGGGCATCCGGATGGTGCTCGACCGCAGCGCGGTCGCGTTGTTCGGCGACCGGCCGGTGCTGCTCGACGCCGCGCAACACGGCCCCGGTGCGGGTCAGTTGCTGGTCATCGACCGCCGCTTCACGCGCGAGCCGATCGCGCTCGCGTTGCCGCGCGGCGACGCGGACTTCAGGCTGCTCGTCGACCGCACGCTGAGTCGCCTCTACCGCTCGAAGGACATCGCGGCGCTCTATGCCGCGCACTTCGGCGCGCCGGGCGAAGAAGCGCTGAATTTCTTCCAAACGACCGCGCTGCCCGAATGACAGGTGCACAGGAGGCGAACATGCAAACACTGGGAGTCCACAGCGAAGTCGGCAAGCTGCGCACGGTGATGGTCTGCCGCCCCGGCCTCGCGCACCAGCGGCTGACGCCAGGCAACGCAGCAGAGCTGTTGTTCGACGACGTGCTGTGGGTGCAGGAGGCGCAGAAGGATCACTACGACTTCGTGCTGAAGATGCGCGAGCGCGGCACCGAGGTGGTGGACCTGCACGAAATGCTGGCCGAGACGCTGGCCGACAAGGCGGCGCGCGACTGGGTGCTCGAGCGACGCATCACGCGCAATGACGTCGGCTTGGGGATGGTCGACGTCATGCGCGCCTGGCTCGACGAGATGCCGGCGCCGAAGCTGGCCGAACACCTGATCGGCGGCATCGCCATCCTCGACCTGCCGAAGAGCGAGCGCGCGCAGATGCTGGCGGAGGCGTACGACGCCACCGACTTCCTGATCCCGCCGATTCCGAACACGCTGTTCCAGCGCGACCCGTCGTGCTGGATCTACGGCGGCGTCACCTGCAATCCGATGTACTGGCCGGCACGCCAGCCCGAGACGCTGCTGCAGCGCGCGGTCTACAAGTTCCACCCGCGCTTCAAAGAAGCTGACTTCAAGATCTGGTGGGGCGACAGCGACGAGCGCTTCGGCGCCTCGACGCTCGAAGGCGGCGACGTCATGCCGATCGGCAAGGGTGTGGTGCTGATCGGCATGGGCGAGCGCAGCAGCCGCCAGGCAGTGTTCCAACTCGCCGACGTGCTGCTGACGCAGGGCGCAGCGACGCGCGTCATCGGCTGCCTGATGCCCAAGAGCCGCGCGGCGATGCACCTGGACACGGTGTTCAGCTTCTGCGACCGCGACCTGGTCACCGCCTACCGCGACGT
>CAZVNC010000410.1:0-3087 GCA_964628305.1 uncultured Ideonella sp. | reverse complement strand
AACGCGGCGGAGCAATTGCGTGACCAGATCGGGCTGTGCGCGCAGTGCATCGCACCATGCTTCGCAGTGCGCTGTCCAGGCGGCTGCGGCGGGCAGTGCTTCGGCGGGCGGCAATGAAACACCCGGGCTCGCATTCCAGGCCTTGAAGAGCTGACGCAGCGCCCCGGCAAGTCCGGGCTCGGCCGCGGCCAGAAATCGAGCAAGGAAGGCATCGACCTTGCCCAGGTGAACATCGTCGTTCTGCGGATAGGCCTGCCAGACGAACGGCTTGCCCGCCCATTGGGCGCGCACGAACGAGTCCTCGCCGCGCACGAAGTTCAGATCGCAGGACCAGAGCAAGCGGTCGTAATCGGCTTGCGTCAGGTAGGGCAGCTCGAGGCTGCGCAGGGCGCCGCGGCGGCGCATCGAGCCCAGCGCCGCAGCACCCACCTCGCTCGCCGCTGCGCCCGGCGTGACGAGCAGCAAGGTGGGTTCGCCTGCAAGCACGCCGAGCAACGCGGGCAGCGCCGCATTGGGGTAGCAAAAAAGGCTCACAAGCCGTTCGCCGCGCTCTGCCGTGATGCCCTGCGCAATCAGCCAGCGATCGCGATCGAAATCGCGCCGCGCGTCGAGCAGGCCCGGCTCGCGCAAGAGCCCGCCGCTGGCCGCCGTGAACCCGGGGAAGTGAAAACGCTTCTCGAGCACCCGGCCGGGGGCGATCTGCACCGGTGACGGCAGGCCGTGACTTCGTTCGGCGTACGGCTCTGCACTGAGATACTCGAGGTTGATCCAGACCGGTGCCGGATTCATCGCCGCCATCCGCTGCACGAAGCGCGGCGGCGGATCGCAGCCGAAACATTCGACGACGACGTCCGCCGGCGCGAGGTCGGGCGCGGGGTCGGGCCAGGCGATCACTTGCACCCCGGCCTGCCCCTGCGGCGCCATCCACGAAAGCGCCGAAGCATCGTCGACCCACAGCCGCACGCGTTCGCCCCGCCCAGCCAGATCGGCGCACAGCCGCCAGGCAACGCCCAGGTCGCCGTGGTTGTCGATCACGCGGCAGAAGACGTCCCATGCGCGGGTCATGGCGGTCATTATCGGCAGGCTGCCGGCGGGAACCGGCGCGGCACAATCGACGCCGATGAGCAAGCCGGAGTCGAAACCCGAAGCGCCCGAGACCGACGAGACGGCGCGCGCGCGGCTGCTGGCCGAGGTCGCCGCGCTGCCCGCGCGCCCCGGCGTGTACCGCTACTTCGATGCCCAGGGCGGCGTGCTCTACGTCGGCAAGGCGGCGAACCTGAAGAAGCGCGTTGCGAGCTACTTCCAGAAGAGCCATGCCGGGACGCGCATCGGCTTGATGATCGAACGCATCGCGCGCCTGGAGACGACAGTCGTCCGCTCCGAGGCCGAGGCCTTGCTGCTCGAGAACAACCTGATCAAGTCGCTGTCGCCGCGCTTCAACATCCTGTTTCGCGACGACAAGAGCTATCCGTACCTGAAGATCACCGCGGCGCGCGCGGCGGGCGATGTGCAATCCCCTGCCGCGGCGAGCTTTCCCCGCATGGCGTACTACCGTGGCGCGGTCGACCGGCGACATCACTACTTCGGCCCATACCCGAGCGCGTGGGCGGTGAAGGAAACGATCCACCTGCTGCAGAAGGCGTTTCGGCTGCGCACCTGCGAGGACACCGTCTTCGCGCACCGCACGCGCCCGTGCCTGCTCTACCAGATCAAGCGCTGCACCGCGCCTTGCGTCGCCTACATCTCGGCCGCCGACTACGTGCGCGATGTCGCCCAGGCCGAGGCCTTCCTGCGCGGCGAGACGAGCGATGTGATGGAGCAGTTGCAGGCGCGGATGCTGGCGCACGCCGAAGCGCTCGAGTTCGAGCAGGCGGCCGAGCTTCGCAATCAGTTGCGCGCGCTCGCCAACGTGCTGCATCAGCAATCGGTCGAAGCCAATTCCGGCGCGAGCTTCGACAAGGATGCCGACATCCTGGCCGTCAAGGTGCGCGGCGGGCGGGCCTGCGTGAATCTGGCGATGGTGCGCGGCGGGCGCCACCTCGGCGACCGGGCCTATTTCCCGGCGCATGTCGAAGAAGCAACCGAGCTTCGCGCGGCGACGGCCGATTCGGCGCCGTCTAGTGGTGACGAGCCGGCGCTGCTCATGCCCGAAGTGCAGGTCCTCGAAGCGTTCGTCGCGCAGCACTATGTCGGCTTCGACGCGCCGCCGCTGCTGATCGTGAGCCATGCGCTCGACCCGGATCTGATCGAAGCGCTGTCGGCGCATTCCGGCGTCAGGATCAGCGTTCAACATCAGCCGCGCGCGCAGCGCCGCAGCTGGCTGGAGATGGCGGCGCAGGGCGCCGAGCTCGCGCTGGCGCGACTGCTGGCCGAGGAAGGCTCGCAACAGGCCCGCACGCGCGCGCTGATCGAAACGCTGGACCTTTCGTGCGAGGAGCCTTCGCGGCTGCGGATCGAGTGCTTCGACATCAGCCACACGGCGGGCGAGGCGACGCAGGCGTCGTGCGTCGTCTTCGAGAACCACAAGATGCAAAGCGCCCAGTACCGTCGCTACAACATCGAAGGCATCACCGGCGGCGACGACTATGCGGCGATGCGCCAGGTCCTGATGCGCCGCTACGCGAAGATCGCGGCGCTCGCGGCGATGCCGGAAGGCGCGCCGGCCGGCAGCGCGGCGCGCATGCCCGATCTCGTGCTCGTCGACGGCGGGCGCGGCCAGGTCGGCATGGCGCGCGAGGTGTTCGAGGAACTCGGCCTCGACCTGTCGCTGATCGTCGGCGTCGAGAAGGGGGAGGGGCGCAAGGTCGGACTCGAGGAACTCGTCTTCGCCGACGGCCGCGCGAAGGTCTCGCTCGCACCGGATTCGGCGACGCTGATGCTGATCGCGCAGATTCGCGACGAAGCGCATCGCTTTGCGATCACCGGCATGCGCGCCCGCCGGGCCAGCGTTCGCACCGGCGGCAGTGCGCTCGAGGAGATCCCCGGTGTCGGTCCGAAGAAGCGCGCCAGACTGCTGCAGCGCTTCGGCGGCGCGGGCGGCGTCGGCCAGGCGAGCGCGCAGGACCTGCAGACGGTCGAGGGCATCTC
>CAZVNC010000409.1:0-3095 GCA_964628305.1 uncultured Ideonella sp. | reverse complement strand
CGCTGGATTGACTCCGGTCAAGACGGTCGATGACGATGGGCCTACAGTGCGCGCATGCAAAGCGTCCGCGACTGGAGCCTGGGCGGCAAGTTGACGCTGGTCGGCGTGCCGTTCCTCGTGCTGGCGCTGCTCGCCGTCACGCTGACGATGTGGGTGTCGTGGCAACTCGACGGCGGTGCGGCGGCGCTGAACGAGGCCGGGCGGCTGCGCATGCAGACCTGGCGCATGGCGATGTCGGCCGCGCACGGCGACGCCGAGGCGCTTGGCGCACAGCGCGCCGAGTTTGACCACAGCCTCGACCTGCTGCGCGGCGGCGACCCGGATCGGCCGCTCTTCGTGCCGTGGGACGAGACGGTGCGCTCGCGTTTCGGCGACGTCGAATCGCACTGGGCGCAGTTCCAGCAGCATTGGATGCGGGCCGGCGTCGATCCGACCGCCGACCAGCGATGGGTGGCGCCGGATGTGTCGGCCTTGTCCGCCGACACCGCGGCGTTCGTCGCCCATGTGGACGGCTTCGTCGCCGCAATCGAGGTTCACATGTCGCGCTGGACGGCGCTGCTCTATCTGTGCCAGGTCGGCATGCTCGCGCTTGCCGTCGCGGCGGCGGCGGCGATCGTCTACGCCGGCTTCGTGTTCGTCATCGAACCGCTCGGCGCGCTCGGGACGGCGACGCTTGCGATTCGCGAAGGCGACCTCGGGGCGCGTGTCGAGCCGGCTTCGAGCGACGAGTTCGGCACCCTGGCCGAGGGCTTCAACCGGATGGCCGATCACCTGCAATCGATGTACGGCCAGCTCGAGGCGCGCGTCAGCGAGAAAACCGCCGAGCTGGAAGAGAAGCGCGAACGGCTGCAGGCGCTCTACGAGGTGACGGCACTCGTCGCGAGCGCGATGACGCTGGACGAACTCGCGAACGGTTTCGTCGCGCGCATCACCCGCATTGCGCGCGCCGACGCTGCCGTCGTGCGCTGGTCGGACGAGGCGAACGAGCGCTATCTGATGATCGCCGCCGAGGGCTTGCCCGACGCGATGACCGACCTCGAGCAGTGCATCGACGCCGGCACATGCCGTTGCGGCGTGCCCGATCCGGCGCCGCAACTGCGCGTGATACCGATCCGCAGCGAGGCGCAGGCGCAGGCGCAGCCGCATTGCGCGCGCTTCGGCTTCGCGACGCTCGTGACCGTGCCGGTGCGGTTGCATGCAAAAACGACCGGCGAACTCGATCTGCTCTTTTACAGCGAGCGCACGCTGCTTTCGCCCGAGCGTTCGCTGCTCGAGGCGCTTGCAAGCCACTTCGCCGGCGCGATGGAGAACCTGCGCCTGAATGCGCTCGAGATGGAGGCCGCCGTCTCGCAGGAGCGCACGCTGCTGGCGCGCGAACTGCACGATTCGATCGCGCAGTCGCTCGCCTTTCTGAAGATCCAGGTGCAACTGATGCGCGACGCGCTGGCCGGCGGCGACCAGACGCAGATCGCCCGCGTGCTGGCCGAGATCGACGCCGGCGTGCGCGAAAGCTACGGCGACGTGCGCGAACTGCTGGTGCACTTTCGCACCCGCGCGAACGCCGAGGACATCGAGCCGGCGCTGGCGACGACCTTGCGCAAGTTCGAGCACCAGAGTGGCCTGCCGGCGCGCCTGCAGATGCAGGGCCACGGCCTGCCGCTTTCGCCCGAGTTGCAGATCCAGGTCCTGCACATCGTGCAGGAGGCGCTGTCCAATGTGCGCAAGCACGCGCGGGCGAGCCGGGTCTGGGTCGATGTCGAGCAGCAGCCGCGCTGGCGCTTCGAGGTGCGCGACGACGGCATCGGTTTTGCGCACGAACCGGGAGCGATCGGCGAGACGCATGTCGGCCTGCGCATCATGCGTGAACGCGCCGAGCGCATCGGCGCCCTGCTCGAGGTGATGTCCACGCCGGGGCGGGGCACGTCGATCGTTCTGACGCTGCCGGCGCAGCGCACGCTGGCCGCGGCGCCGGCTCAGGCGCCTGTCGAGGCGGCGGCATGAACACCCCGATCCGGATCGTCGTCGTCGACGATCACACGCTGTTTCGGCGCGGCCTCACGGCGCTGCTGTCGCGCGAGCCGCAGTTCCAGGTCGTCGGCGACGCCGCCGATGGCGGCGAGGCGCTGCGCCGGGTGAAGGATCTGCAGCCCGATCTCGTGCTGCTCGACAACCACCTGCCGGGCGTGAACGGTGTCGACATGCTGCCCGCGCTGCGCGAGGCGGCGCCCGCGGCGCGCGTGCTGATGCTCACCGTCAGCGAGGACGAGCGCGACCTCGCCGCTGCGCTGCGCGGCGGCGCCTGCGGCTACCTGCTGAAGACGATCGAAGGCGACGCGCTCGCGCACTCGATCCGGCGCGCGATGAGCGGCGAGAACGTGATCGCCGCCGAGATGACGGGCAAGCTCGTCTCCGCCTTCCAGGCGTCGAGCGCGGCGACCCCGGCGCCTGCGCCCGAGGCGCCGCGAGACACACTGTCGCCGCGTGAACAGGAGATCGTGCGCCTGATCGCGCGCGGCGCGAGCAACAAGGAGATCGGCCGCGACCTCGGCATCGCCGAGACGACGGTCAAGATCCACGTCCAGCACGTGCTGCGCAAGCTCGGCCTGAGCTCGCGCGTGCAGGCTGCCGTCTACGCGAGCGAGCACGGGCTGCGCTGAGCCCCCGCGCACCCTGCGCGCGGTGGATCGTCCGCCCATCTTGTCCTAACATGGATCAA
The DNA here is from genome assembly GCA_964628305.1 of uncultured Ideonella sp. Lineage (GTDB taxonomy): Bacteria > Pseudomonadota > Gammaproteobacteria > Burkholderiales > Burkholderiaceae_C > CAIKUF01. The sequence goes on along the minus strand of CAZVNC010000409.1, from coordinate 379 downwards.
GCTCGAGCAGTCACCCAGGCGACATAGTTCTTCCGGACGATGGCACGCTGTTGCGCCATCGTTCTTTCGGCGTGGCGATCGATGCCAGCGAAGGATGTGCAAGGCGCGGGTGGCTTCCTACAGTCGCGGCATGAACAACGAAGGAGCGCTTTCATGAGCAAGCAGAGACAGGCGCTGTCGGTGCTGATCGTCAGCACGCTCGCCTTTACGGTGTGCTTCATGGTGTGGATGATGTTCGGCGTGATCGGCATTCCGATCAAGAAGACGCTGAACCTCAACTCCACCGAGTTCGGGCTGCTGACGGCGACCCCGGTGCTCACCGGTTCGCTGATCCGCGTGCCGCTGGGCATCTGGACCGACAAGTACGGCGGCCGCATCG
>CAZVNC010000408.1:0-3099 GCA_964628305.1 uncultured Ideonella sp. | reverse complement strand
TCTACACGCCGCTGTGGGTCGAGGGCATGGTCGCCGGCAAGGGCTGGATCGCGCTCGCGCTGACGACCTTCGCCACCTGGCGGCCGATCCGCGTGCTGCTCGGCGCGTATCTGTTCGGCGGCGTGACGATGTTGCAGTTCGCGCTGCAGGGCGAGGGGGTGCAGATCGCAAGCCAGTTCCTCACCATGCTGCCCTACCTCGCGACGATCGTCGTGCTGGTGCTGATCTCGCGCAATGCGGCGTGGATCCGCGTCAACATGCCGGCCTCGATCGGCAAGCCGTTCTTCCCGGGGAGTTGATGGCCCGGGGACGCTTGGAATGTGTTTGATAATCGCCGCTCGCGGCTTCGGCCGCACCCGACTCGTACTCGCTCGACGTTCAACCTGGAGACACCATGACTCGAATTTCCAAGCGCGCATTGCTGAAGACTGCCGGCTGGAGCGCGCTCGCCGCTGCCGCCGCGCTGGCCGGTTGCGGCAAGAAGGAAGAAGCGGCGCCCGCTGCGGCGACCGAGCCCGCATCGGCGGCGTCGGTCGCGGCGGCGAAGCCCGAACCGCTGAAGGTCGCGTGGCTTTATATCGGCCCGGTCGGCGACGGCGGCTGGACCTTCGCGCACGACAACGGCCGCAAGGCGGTCGAGAAGGAGTTCGGCGACCGCGTCATCACGACCTTCGTCGAGAAAGTGCCCGAGTCGGCCGACGCCGAGCGCGTGCTGCGCGACGTCGCGGGCCAGGGCAACAAGCTGATCTTCGGCACCACCTTCGGCTACATGGAGCCGATGGTGAAGGTGGCCGCCGACCTGCCGGACGTGAAGTTCGAGCACGCGACGGGCTACAAGACGGCGCCCAACCTGCGCACCTACGACAGCCGCACCTACCAGGGCGCGTACATGGCGGGCGTGATCGCCGGCGGCATGACCAAGAGCAACGTGCTCGGCGTCGTCGGCTCGGTGCCGATCCCGGAGGTGATCCGCAACATCAACAGCTTCACGCTCGGCGCGCAGTCGGTGAACCCGAAGATCAAGACCAAGGTCGTATTCATCAACGAGTGGTTCAATCCGCCGAAGGAGACCGAGGCCGCGCAGTCGCTGATCAACGCCGGCGCCGACGTGCTGATGCAGAACACCGATTCGTCGGCCGTGCTGCAGACGGCCGAGAAGGCCGGCAAGTTCGCCTTCGGCTGGGACTCCGACATGCAGTCCTACGCGCCGAACGCGCATCTTGCTTCGGCCGTCATCAATTGGGACCCCTACTACATCCAGGAAGTGCAGAAGATGCTCGACGGCAAGTGGGAGACCGGCGAGAGCTGGTGGGGGGTGAAGGAGGGCGCGATCGACCTGGTATCGATCTCGGACAAGGTGCCGGCTGAACTGAAGGCGAAGGCCGAGGCGGCGAAGGCCGGGCTGAAGGACGGCAGCCTCGTGATCTGGAAGGGCCCGATCGTTGATCAGGCCGGCAAGGAAGTCCTGAAGAAGGACGAAGTCGCGGACGACACGTTCCTTCGCGGCATCAAGTTCTTCGTCAAGGGCGTCGACGCGAAGATGCCCGGCGAGAAGTGATGCGCTGAGCGGATGCGTGAAAATCGGGCCGTCCGGTGCGTTGCGCCGGACGGCCTTGTCGTTCCTCGGCGCCACGCAACATGCCCATCGATTTCGACACCATTGCCCCTGACCGCCTGCCGGCGCTGCTGCGCGCGATGCCCAAGGCCGAGCTGCACCTGCACATCGAGGGCTCGCTCGAGCCCGAACTGATCTTCCGGCTTGCCAAGCGCAACGGCGTGACGCTCGCCTACCCGAGCGTCGAGGCGCTGCGCGCGGCCTACGCGTTCACCGATCTGCAGAGCTTCCTCGACATCTACTACGCCGGCGCATCGGTGCTGCTGAAGGAGCAGGATTTCTTCGACCTCGCGTGGGCCTACTTCGAGCGCGCCGCGGCCGACCACATCGTGCACGCCGAGATCTTCTTCGACCCGCAGACGCACACTGCGCGCGGCGTCGCGATCGAGGAAGTGATCAAGGGGCTGGACCATGCCTGCCGGCGCGCGCATGCCGAACTCGGCATCAGCGCCAAGCTCATCTTGTGCTTCCTGCGCCACCTGAGCGAAGACGACGCGCTCGAGACGCTCGAAGCGGCGCTGCCGCATCGCCACCACTTCATCGGCGTCGGCCTCGACAGCGGCGAGCGCGGCAACCCGCCGCAGAAGTTCGCGCGCGTGTTCGCCAAGGCGCGTGCGGCCGGGCTGCATGTCGTCGCGCATGCCGGCGAGGAAGGCCCGCCCGAGTACATCCGCGCCGCGCTCGACGTGCTCGGGGCCGAGCGCATCGATCACGGCGTGCGCTGCACCGCGGACCCGGACCTCGTCGCACGCCTCGCGCGCGAGCGCACGCCGCTCACCGTCTGCCCGCTGTCGAACGTCAAGCTGCGCGTCTTTCCGACGCTCGCCGACCACAATCTGCCGGCGCTGCTCGACGCCGGGCTGTGCGCGACGATCAATTCGGACGATCCGGCGTACTTCGGCGGCTACCTGAACCAGAACTTCGTCGACACCTTCGACGCGCTGCCGCAGCTTTCGGCGCGCGATGCCTATACGCTGGCGCGCAACAGCTTCGAGGCGAGCTTCGCGCCGGCTGGCGACAAGGCGCGCTGGATCAGCGCGCTCGACCACTCCTTTGCCAACGCCTGAAGAAGCGCCCGCGCGCCGAATCGGAACACCCCCATGCTGGAACTGCTGCTTTCTCCCGAGGCCTGGATCGCGTTCGCGACGCTGACCGCGCTCGAACTCGTGCTCGGCATCGACAACATCATCTTCATCTCGATCCTCGTCGACAAGTTGCCGCGCGAGCGGCGCGAGATCGCGCGCCGTCTGGGCTTGTTCATGGCGATGTTCATGCGCGTCGCCCTGTTGCTCGTGCTGGCCTGGATCGTCGGCCTCGTCGAACCGCTGTTCACCTTGTTTGGCTTGGACGTTTCGGGCCGCGACCTGATCCTGATCCTCGGCGGCCTGTTCCTGATCTGGAAGAGCACGAGCGAGATCCACGAGAGCTTCGAAGGCGCGGCGAGCCCGACGCCGAGCGGCGCCGCGAAGGCCGGCTTCACCGCG
>CAZVNC010000407.1:0-3103 GCA_964628305.1 uncultured Ideonella sp. | reverse complement strand
GCCATCTCGGGATCCTCCAGAAGTTCCCGCGCGGCTGCGAGATCGCGCTCGCGCTGCTCGTAGCGCTCGAACATGGACGCCACGTCGTGCACCTGGGAGCGCTCCCGGCCGAGCTCGCGATAGCGCTTCATGTCGGCGCCGACGCCGGGGTCGGCGAGCATGGCATCGAGTTCGGCGAGGCGCAGCGCGAGACGCTGAAACTGCTGGCGGAGGGACTCTTTCATCGGGACTCGCAGGACGAAACGTGACGACGGATGCGGCGCGCGGCAAGCAGCGCGCTGGCGGCAAGGCCGTCGCTAACGCTCTTCGTCGGCCGGATTGCGCGCCGTCCCGCGCAGGAACAGGCGCGACACGGTCTGCGCGAGCTGCGCCCGCTGATCACCGGCCGACGCGTGCAGCTCGGCCAGCGCGCCGTGCAGCATCTTCTGCGTCAAGCCGCGCGACAGCGCGTCGAGCACGGCATCGACATCCTCGCCTCGCGCGAGCAGCCTTCGCGCGCGCGCGATCTCGTGTGCGCGCCAGTCGCTCGCCTGCGCATTGAGAGCCTGGATCAGCGGCACGCTGCCGCGCTGATCGAGCCAGTGGACGAAGCTCTGGACACCGGTTTCGATGATCGCCTCGGCCTGCTGCACCGCGGCCTGGCGCTTCTCGCCCGCGGTCTGGGTCAGTGCCGACAGGTCGTCGATCGTGTAGAGGTAGATATCGCCGAGCTGCGCGACCTGCGGTTCGATGTCGCGCGGGACGGCCAGATCGACCATGAAGATCGGGCGGTGCCGGCGCGCCTTGAGCGCGCTCTCGACCGCGCCGAGGCCGATCAGCGGCAGCGAGCTGGCGGTGCACGAGACGACGATGTCGAACTCCGCCAGCCGGTGCGGCAGATCGACGAGGCGCATCGCTTGCGCGCCGAGCCGGCCGCCGATGCGCTCGCCGCGCTCGAGCGTGCGGTTCGCCACGACCATCGCCTTCGGTGTGCGGGCCGCGAAATGCGTTGCGACGAGCTCGATCATCTCGCCGGCGCCGACGAACAGCACCTTCACTTCGCGCAAATCCTCGAACAACTGCGCTGCGAGCCGGACCGCGGCTGCCGCGATGCTGATCGAATGGGCGCCGATCTCGGTCGACGTGCGCACCTCCTTGGCGACCGCGAAGGAGCGCTGGAACAACTGGTGCAGTGTCGCGCCGAGCGTGCCGGCGGTGTCGGCCTCGCGCACCGCCTGCTTCAACTGGCCGAGGATCTGCGGCTCGCCGAGCACCATCGAGTCGAGGCCGCTGGCGACCCGAAACGCGTGCCGCGCCGCCGAGCTGTCCTCGAGCACATAGCTGTGGTCGAGCAGCGAGCGGCTCGCGACGCCGCCCACACCGGCGAGCCAATCGACCGCCGGCTGCACGAGCGTCTCGCCCGGCGTCGCGGCGTCCGAGACGTAGAGTTCGGTGCGGTTGCAGGTCGACAGCAACGCCACTTCCGGTCCGCCGTGGGCCGAATGCGGTGCGATCCGATCGTGAAAGCCGCGCAGCGTGGGCGCGAGTTGTTCGGACGTGAACGCGAAGCGGCCGCGCAGATCGAGCGGTGCCGTCGTGTGATTCAGTCCGAGCGCGAGGACACTCATGCGGCGATTATAAAATTCGGCGCCCGAGGACGTGCCGAGCGCACATCGGTGTGCATGGACGGCCGAACGCGCCTGCGCAAATTGCGAACCGGGAACCCTGCTTGAGTGCATTCGACGCGCTGAATCACCTGTTCAATTTCTTCCTTCCAGCGCTCGTCGTCGGGCCGCTCTCGGCAGCCTTTGCGAAGGGTGTTTGGCGCAGCGAACTGCGCGCCGTGCGCTGGCGGCGTCTCGCGTCGTGGGCGACGACGGCCAGCGCGCTGGCCCTGCTCGGCGGGCTCGTCACCTTCGGCCGCGATGGAATGATGGCGACCTACGGTGCGATGGTCGCCGCCGCGGCGCTCGCTCTGCTCTGGGCGGGTTGGCGCCCCGGCGGGCGCTGAGCTTCATCGAAAGCTCCACAGCCGGTTGATCGTGAAGGTGAGCAGCAGGCTCGCAAGCGTCGCTGCCACCTGACCGATCAGGTAGTGCAGGCCGAGGCGCACCGCGCCGCCGACGATCAACATGCCGAGCACTGCGCCGGCGAGCGCCGTCGTCTGAAAGCGCAACCACGAGCCGCGGATGGCGCCACGAAAGTCAAATGTATATCGGCGGTTGCCGATGTAGGCGACCTGCGCGCCGACCACCGCGCCGAACCCCGAAGCCCACCACGCCGGCCAGTCCGCCGCCTCGACACCGAGCACGAGCAGCGCGTAGTGCGTCGCAGTCGCGACGGCGCCAACCACGGTGTAGCGATACAACTGTCGGATGGGAGCCATTGAACCTATCAACAGGTTGAATCTTCGGTTGCATCGCGAGGCGCGCGTGATTATCGTCAGCGCGTGTCCGTGTAAGTCTGGCTTCAGCGCGCCGTCAGAGCTTCGTCAGCCGCCGGGCGCAGCATCGCGGCGCGGCTCGAACAGCTGATTTCCCCAAACCCATTGCCAGGAGACATCGTGGAGACCAACCTCGCACAACGGATCGCACGCGATCCGAACTACCAGAAGCTGCGCTCCAGGCGCAACCGCCTGGGCTGGACGCTGACGCTGCTGATGATGATCGTGTACTACGGCTTCATCGTGCTCGTCGCCTTCGACAAGCCGTTTCTCGCCCAGCGCATGGGCGAAGGCGTCATGACGCTCGGCATCCCGATCGGTTTTGGCGTCATCGTCTTCACGATCCTCATCACCTACTACTACGTGCGGCGCGCGAATGCGGAATTCGACTCGCTGACCGACGCGATCGCGAAGGCGGCCCTCAAATGAACCGCCTCTCCAACACCACCCGCCGGCTGCTGACGCTGGCCGCGCTGTTCGGCGTCTCGGCCGCGGTCTACGCGGCCGGAGCCGATCTCGGCCAGGCCGAGAAGCAGGCGACGAACTGGACCGCGATCGGCATGTTCGGCGTGTTCGTCCTGTTCACGCTCTTCATCACCAAGTGGGCCGCGTCGCGCACCAAGTCGGCGGCCGACTTCTACACCGCCGGCGGCGGCATCACCGGCTTCCAGAACGGCCTGG
>CAZVNC010000406.1:0-3104 GCA_964628305.1 uncultured Ideonella sp. | reverse complement strand
CGGCGGCCTCGGGCGGCATGTAGTTCTCGTCGTGCTTGGCGAGCACCTCGCGGGCGACGAAGACACCGTCTTGCAACTGGCCTTGCGCGACGACGCCCTTGCCCTCCTTGAAGAGGTCAGGGAGGATGCCTTCGAAGCGTACCGGCACGGCCCTGGCGGTGTCGGTGATGACGAACTGCACGTCCGTTCCGTGGACCTTCAGCGAACCCTCCTCGACCAAGCCGCCGATGCGAAAGGTGCGCCCGCTCGGGGCTTCGTTGGCCGCCACCTGCGACGGCGAGAAGAAGAAGACGAGGTTGCTCTGGAAGGCGTTGAGGACGAGCGCGACCGCGACGCCGACCGCGGCGAGCAGCCCGCCGGCCAGCGCGAGCTTCTTGTGGCGCGGCTTCATCGCGCCGCCCCGGCGCCGGATGCGCGCCTTGCGGCGTCGCGCAATGCGTCGCGCAGACGGCGTTGCGCAAGCATCGGCTCGGCCGTCATCAGGACGAGGGCCGCGGCATACGAGCCCCAGACGTAGAGGCCGTAGCCCCCCATGGCGAAGAAGTCCGCCGCACTGTTCCAGTTCATGTTTCGATTTTCCCACGAGCGGCCGACGCCACCCATGCGGTGTGGGATTCACGCTCGACGACGATCGCGCGGGTGCGGGTGAAGACGACCGCGAAGGCGTAAGCCCAGAATGCGAGCGTCAGCAGCAGCATCGCGGTCAGCATCGTGGCCGCCATCTTCGGCGCCGCCGTCATGCTGATCGTCGCGCCCTGATGCAGCGTGTTCCACCACTTGACCGAGAAGTAGATCACCGGCACGTTGACGCTGCCGACGATCGCGAGCAGCGCGCCCGCCTTGTCGGCGCGGCGGGTGTCGTCGATCGCGTTGACGAGCGAGATGAAGCCGAGGTAGAGAAAGAGCAGGATCAGCTCAGAGGTAAGCCGCGCATCCCATACCCACCAAGTGCCCCAGGTCGGCTTGCCCCAGAACGCGCCGGTCCAGAGCGCGAGAAAGGTGAACATCGCGCCGGTCGGCGCCAGCGCGCGCGCGAGCATCGACGCCAGCCGGGCATTGAACGCCCAGCCGATCGCGGCCCAGAACGCCATGACGAGATACAGCAGCATCGACATCCAGGCCGCGGGCACGTGGATGAAGATGACGCGGTAGGCCTCGCCCTGGGTCGCGTCGGTCGGCGCGACGAAGAAGCCGATGTAGAGGCCGGCGGTACCGAGCAGCGCCGCCGCGGCCCAGAACCACGGCACGAGCTTTCCGGCGAGTGCGTAAAAGCGCGACGGCGCGGCGAAGGTGTAGAGGCGCAGGCGGCCGGAGTCGTTCACGCGGGCGCCTTCATTCGGTCGAAATGCGAAGCGCGGCAGCGGTCGCGAGCGGCGCGCCGATCGCGGTCGCGATCAGCAGCGCGCCGAGCAGCGAGAGGTGCCCGGCCGGCGAAAGCCCGGCCTCGACGGTGCTGACTGAACCGGCGCCGAAGATCAGCGCCGGCGTTGCCAGCGGCAGCACGATCAGGATCAGGAGCATGCCGCCGCTGCGCAGGCCGAGCGTCAGCGCCGCGCCGAGCGCGCCGAGCAGGCTCAGGATCGGCGTGCCCAGCAGCAAGCCATAGACGAGGACGGCGAGCGCCTGTCCCGACAGGCCGAACAGCAGGCCGACGACGGGCGCGGCGACGATCAGCGGCAGCCCAGACAGCAGCCAGTGCGCGCAGCACTTCGCGATGACGAGCGCGATCGGCGACTCGGGCGCGAGCAGCATCTGCTCGAGCGAGCCGTCGGCCAGGTCGCCGGCGAACAGCGAGTTGACCGACAGCATCGAGGCAAGCAGCGCGCAGACCCAGACGATGCCGGGCGCGATCTCGCGCAGCATCTGCGGCTCGGGCCCGACACCGAGCGGAAACATCGCCAGCGCAACGGCGAAGAACGCGAGCGGCTGCAGCGTGTCGATGCGCCGGCGCGACGCCAGCCGAAGGTCGCGCCGCAGGACCGTCGTGAAGGCGGCGCTCATGCGCGTCCATGGCGATCGAGATCGACGATGCGCGGCCGTGGCGCTTCCAGGCTCAGCGGCTGATGGCTCGTCAGCAGCGTCGCGCCGCCGCGCGCCGCGTGCAGGGCGAGCAGCGCGTTCAGCGCCTCGATCCCGCCCGCATCGAGCGCGTCGAACGGCTCGTCGAGCAGCCAGAGCGGAGCGTCCAGCGCGAGCGCAAGCCGGGCGAGCGCGACGCGACGGCGTTGACCCTGGCTCAGTGTGCGCACCGGCGCGTCGCGGCAGACGCCGACGCCGAGCCGATCGAGCGCCGCGTCGAGCGCTTCGGCCGCCGTCCGCTGCCCTTGCAACTCGACCAGGAAGCGCAACGCCTCGGCGGCGGTCAAGTCGTCCTTCAGCGCACTGTGATGGGCGATGTAGACGAGCCCGCGGCGCCACGCGGGGGGAGCGCCGCGCAGCGCGATGCCCGCAAACTGCAGAGCGCCGGCGGTCGGCGTCGCGAGCCCCGCGAGCAGGCGCAGAAGACTCGTCTTTCCGCAGCCGTTGCGCCCGCGCAGCCAGGTCACGCTGCCGGGCGCGAGCGCCAGATCGAGTTGCTCGAAGAGGCGGTGATCGCCGCGCTGCCCGGCAAGCCCCAGCGCCTGCATCACGGGAGGCGAAGCGGATGCGGGCAGGGGCGATTCAGCGTTGACCTGGGCGGAACACACGGTGGGAGGAGGGCGCAGTGCGCAAGGCGCCGACGATCAGCGGCGGTGCGGAGCGGCGGCACACGCAGCCGGGCAACGCCGCGCAGTGTACTTGGGTTCAACGCCGCGCCCGCCCGGCTCGCGGGTCCTGGCGCGGCGCGCGCGCGCGGGAAGGCACGGGCGGATGCGCGGCCTCCTCGCGTGCGATCTCGAGCAGGTGATCGAGTTCATCCTCGGCGACCCCCTTCAGCGCGCAGAAGTTGGCTCGCGTCAGCGTCGTGCGCTCGAAGTCGCGCAGCAGGCCGGCCCGGTTGTGGCGCTGCTGCAGCGCCAGCTCTTCGCGCGCGACCCGGTTCGCACGGCGCCGCGCGAGTTCATCGGCGGCCGCCTGGCGGTGCTCTTCGCTGATTTCGCCTTCGGGCTGGCCGTCGAGGTCGA
>CAZVNC010000405.1:0-3106 GCA_964628305.1 uncultured Ideonella sp. | reverse complement strand
CGCGCGGCCGGTCGTGTAGCGGTTCATCTTGTCGATGCCATCGTGCAGGCTCGCGATGCTGTTGTGCAGCAGCAGGCCGGGCAGCGTCGGCCACGGCGTCTGCGCGGCCTCGCCGATCATCACCAGACGCTCGTGCACCAGATCGTCGGAGAAACGCGCCTGGCCGCGACGGAACAGGCGCACGAGGCGATCGGGGTACCAGCTCCCGGCGCGCATCCACTGGCCGCAGAAGGCCGACAGCCGATCGACCTGCAGCGCAGCGGGCCGCCCGGCGTCGTCCGCCAGCAGCTGCCGGATCGCAGCGGCAAGCGTGTCGTCGATCCATTCGTCGGCGTCAATCGAGAGCACCCAGTCGCCGCTTGCGGCGTTGAGCGCGCGCTGCTTCTGCGGGCCGAAACCGGGCCAGTCGGCGGTCTCGATCACGCGCGCGCCGAGGCTCGCGGCCAACGCCTGCGTGCCGTCGATGCTGCCGGAGTCGACGACGATCAACTCGTCGGCGAAGGCGACCGACGCGAGGCAGGTCGGCAGCCTCTGCGCCTCGTTCTTCGTGATGACGATGACCGACAGGCGTGCCGGCATCACGCCACCTCATCTTCGGCGAGCAGCGCGTCGATCAGCGCACGTGCCGAGTGCGCCTCGCGCAATTGCGTCGATGCAAGCCGGGCGCGCGCCGCGAAGGCGGCGTAGTCGGCGCGCACCGTCTCGATTGCGTCGAGAAGGCTTGCCGGGTCGAGGTTGTCTACGGCGATGCCGGCGCCGTGGGCGTCGATCAGGCGCGCCATCCAGGTGCCTGCGGTCGTGACGACCGGAGCGCCTGCGCCGAGGGCGTCGAGCGTCACGCCGCTCACGCGATCGGCGAAGTCGGCCGCGCGATACGGCTGGATCACGATCGCGCCGCGAAACAAGGCGCGATAGGCGTCGGGCGCGAGCGCTTCGGAACGCAAGACGAGCGCGGAATAATTCGAGTGTCGCAGCCGGTCGAGCAGGGCCGCCACTTCGGCGTCGCGCGCGTGCTGCGCTTCGGCCGAGGTCTGGATCGTGATCGGAAACGCGAGTCCTCGGGCCTGCATCTCGTCGACGAGTGCGACGATGCGATCGAGACCCTTGTCCATTCGCGCGCCGCCGGCGACGAGCAGGTGACGAAAGGGTTCGGCTTCGGACGGTGCTGCGGCGCTCGCTTCGACCGGGTAGGGCGCGAGGGTCGCCTGGAAGCCGCAGCGCGCGAAGAGCTCGACGACCGCGGGCGTCGGCCCGAAGATCCGCAGGTTCGGCTGGCGCCGTGCGATCGCTTCGAGCAGCTTCGTCTTGTTCGCCTTCGCGCCGACCCAGTGCACGAACAGATGCAGCCGGTGCGGCGCGATCGTGCGGCCGGCGGCGGCGATCGTGGCGAGCACGAGATCGGTCGTGCCCGCGGTCGCGATCAGGATCCGCCCCGGTTCGCGCAACAGGCGGCGCAACAGCCGCAGCGTCTGGAGGCGGCGAAAGCGTCGATCGAAGATCGGCCGCAGCTCGCCCGGCCCGCGCCAGAACGCCGCCGATCCGACGCCGCTCCAGATCGTGAGCCGCTCGCCCGCGCCGGCAACGCTTGCCGCACCGGCGAGCGCACGCACGAGGCTCAGGCAGTGGCCGACGTCGTCCACGAGCCTGGGCTCGACGATGTGAATCGGCGCCCCGCCGCTCACTCGTGCACCCTGCGGCCTTCGGCCTGTCCCGCCGAGCGGGAATGAGCACCTTCGGGCGGTCCGGCGGTGCTCATGGCCCGGCCTTGCGATCGCGCGCCGCGCGCAGCTCGGCGACGTGGCCGAGCAGGGCGTCGAGATGGACATCGACCGAAGGGTCGTAGGCAAGCGCCGCGCGCGGGTCGGCGACCGCGAGCGTGCCGTCCCGCCAGCGCGCGAGCGCGGTGTCGATCGCGGCCTGCAGCGAGCCTTGGCTGTCGATCCGGAACGGGATCGCCGCCGGCTCGCGGATGACTTCCATGCAGCCCATGCCGGCCTCGCCGACGAGCGGCGTTGCGCACAGCACCGACTCGACGCCGACGAGGCCGAACGGCTCGAAACGCGATGCCATCACGGTGCAATCGACGGCGCGGTAAACGTCCTCCATGTCGGTGCGGAAACCCAGCTCGCGCAGGTTCGGCGCGGCAAGGCCGGTCGGGCGGCCGGCGACGACGAGCAGCACCGGCGCCGTGCTGTGGCCGAGCGCTTCGACGAGCAGGTCGAGCCCCTTGCGCGCGTGGCCGGTCGAGGCGAGCAGGAAGACGGCGCGATCAACGGGCAGCCCGAGGCGTTCGCGCAATGCGCGGCGCTGCACCGCATCGACGGGGCAGAATCGCGCTGTGTCGACCGGCGGATAGAGCACCCGAGTCTTGCTCTCGGTGACGCCGTAGAACTGCCGAACCTGCTGCGCCATCAGGCGCGAATGGGCGACGACGAGCGCGGCGCCGGTGAAGTGGCGCCGCTCGAGCGAGATCGCGAGCCGATCCTTCCAGCTCGCGGTACGCCCCATCGCGGCGAGGAAGCCGGGATGCGTGCCGCCGCTGATCGCGATGTCGGCACAGGAGGTCTGGCTGAGCGCGACGAGCGGGTACCAGCCGCGCTCGCGCTTCTTGCGGCGCAGTTGCCGGTCGAACCAGAGGTCGCGCAGCGCGCCGCCCAGGCCCAACGTGTTGATCTCGACCGCGTCGACCCAGCCGAATTCGGGCAGCCTGCGGTCGAAGCGATGCGCGACGACTGTCGGCCGCACGCCGCGCGCGTGCAGCGCATCGACAAGCGTCAGCAGATAGCGCTCGATGCCGCCCGAGTGCCGCAGGCCGTGATTGGAGAAGACGAGGTCGGCGGCCATGGGTCGCGGCGGATTATCGTCCCGCCTCCTCGCCGCGGCGCCGCAGCAGGCGCTTGGCGGCGAACAGCGGCGCGAGCAGCGCCGGACACAGCGCGTAGACCGCGAAGCGCAAGCGCTGCGCAAGCGGCAGCTCGCGCGCGCGCAGCAGCAGGCGTGCGCGCTGCGTGCGGTCTTCGGTCGCAAACAAGTCGCGTACCAGCGTCTCGCGTGCGAGTTGCGCCGTGAGCGGCGCTTCGACGGCGGCGAGTTGGCCGGCCAGTCG
>CAZVNC010000404.1:0-3110 GCA_964628305.1 uncultured Ideonella sp. | reverse complement strand
CCGAGATCCGCGTCATCGTTCCCGGACGCACCTACCGCGTCGACAACGACGCGACACACTCGCCGATGTTCCATCAGGTCGAGGGCCTGTGGATCGGCGAGAACATAAACTTCAAGGATCTGAAGGCGGTCTACCTCGCCTTCGTGCGTGCCTTCTTCGAGACCGACGATCTGCAGATCCGTTTCCGTCCGAGCTACTTCCCGTTCACCGAACCGAGCGCCGAGATCGACATGATGTTCGGCAGCGGGCCGCTCGCCGGACGCTGGCTCGAGGTGTCGGGCTCGGGGCAGGTCCATCCGCAGGTCATCCGCAACATGGGCCTCGACCCGGAACGCCACATCGGCTTCGCCTTCGGCTCGGGCATCGATCGGCTGGCCATGCTGCGCTACGGGGTCGGCGATCTGCGGCTGTTCTTCGAAGGCGACCTGCGCTTCCTCGCCCAGTTCAGATGACGACGTCACCAGCAACCCAGACGCAAGGGCCTGCACAAGAGAGGGAGCGCGCGCGCAATGTTGTTTCCTGAATCCTGGTTGCGCGAGTTCTGCGACCCGAAGCTCACGACCGTCGAGCTGGCCGACTTGCTGACGATGTCGGGCATGGAGGTCGAGTCGCTCGAGCCCGTCGCGCCGCCGTTCAGCAAGGTCGTCGTAGCAACGGTGCTTTCGGTCGAGCGCCATCCGGGCGCGGACCGGCTCCAGGTCTGCACCGTCGATGCCGGCAGCGGTTCGCCGCTCACGATCGTCTGCGGCGCACCCAACGTGCGCGCCGGGATGAAGGTGCCGTGCGCGCTCGTCGGCGCGACCTTGCCGCCGGCCGAGGAGGGCGCCGCGCCGTTCACGCTCAAGCTCGGCAAGCTGCGCGGCGTCGAGAGCCAGGGCATGCTGTGCTCGGCGCGCGAGTTGAAGCTCACGGACGATCACTCCGGCCTGCTTGAACTGCCGGCCGACGCGCCGCTCGGCCGCGACCTGCGCGAGGTGCTGCAACTCGACGACATGCTTTTCACGCTCAAGCTGACGCCGAATCTGGCGCACGGCCTGAGCGTGTACGGCGTTGCGCGCGAGGTCGCGGCGCTCACCGGCGCGCCGCTCGCGACACCCGGCGTACCGCAAATCGCGGTGACGCACGGCGACACATTGGCGGTGAAGGTCGAGGCGCCCGATCTGTGCGGCCGTTTCTCGGGCCGCATCATCCGCAACGTGAATCCGGGCGCGCGCACGCCCGCCTGGATGGTCGAGCGCCTGCGGCGCTGCGGCCAACGCTCGGTCACGGCGCTGGTCGACATCTCGAACTACGTGATGTTCGAGTCCGGCCAGCCGTCGCACATCTTCGACCTCGACAAGATCCACGGCGGCCTGCACGTGCGCTGGGGGCGCGCGGGCGAGTCGCTCGAACTGCTGAACGGCAACACGGTCGAGGTCGACGCGGCGGTCGGAGTGATCGCCGACGAGCGCTGCGTCGAATCGCTCGCCGGCATCATGGGCGGCGAAGCGACCGCGGTGTCGGACGCAACGCGCAACATCTACGTCGAAGCCGCGTTCTGGTGGCCCGAGGCGGTGGCCGGCCGTTCGCGCCGCTTCAACTTCACGACAGATGCCGGACACCGGTTCGAGCGCGGTGTCGATCCGGCGCAGACCGTCGCCCGCATCGAGCGCATCTCGCAACTCGTACTCGAGATCTGCGGCGGCGAGGCGGGACCGATCGACGACCAGATCGTCAACCTGCCGCGGCGCGAACCGGTGCGCCTGCGCCCTTCGCGCGCCGCGCGCGTGATCGGCATGCCGCTGACGCAGGCGCAATGCGCGGGCGTGATGCAACGCCTCGGGCTGGCGTTCACCGAGGCGCCCGATTCTCTGACCGTGACGCCGCCGAGCTGGCGCTTCGATCTGGGCATCGAGGAAGACCTGATCGAGGAAGTGATCCGCGTCCTCGGCTATTCAACGCTGCCCGATGCGCCGCCGATCGCGCCCGTCACGCCGCGCATCGAAAGCGAGGCGCGTCGCGGACGGCACGCGCTGCGCCATGCGATGGCCGCGCTCGACTACCAGGAGACGATCAACCTGAGCTTCGTCGAGCCGCGCTTCGAGCACGAGCTTGCCGGCAGCGCGGACCCGATCAAGGTGCTCAATCCGATCGCGAGCCAGCAATCGGTGATGCGTTCGTCTCTGATCGGCAGCCTGGTGCAGGTGCTGCGCTTCAACCTGGCGCGCAAGGCGCCGCGCGTGCGCGTCTTCGAGCTGGGACGGGTCTTTTCGCGCGACGCGGCGGCGCGCGATGGGGAACGCAGCGTCGCCGGCGTCGCGCAGCCGCTGCGCCTGGGCGGCCTCGCCTGGGGCCTGGCCGAAGAGGCGCAGTGGGCGCGCAAGGAACGCGCGGTCGATTTCTTCGATATCAAGGGCGATCTCGAACTGCTGCTCGCGCCGCGTGTTGCGCGCTTCGTCCCGACCTCGCATCCGGCGCTGCATCCAGGTCGATGCGCAGCGGTCGAACTCGACGGCGAGCGCATCGGAATCGTCGGCGAACTGCACCCGAAGTGGCGCCAGGACTACGAGCTGCCGAGCGCGCCGGTGCTGTACGAACTCGACGCCGAAGCACTGCAGCGCCGCGCCGTGCCGATCCACACGCCGGTCGCGCGTCAGCAGTCGGCGTGGCGCGATCTGGCGCTGATCGTCGGCGACGCGGTGCGCCACGATGACCTGATGGACGCGATCGACGCCGGACCGGGGCGCCTGATCCGCGCCGCACGCCTGTTCGACGTCTACCGGCCTGCGGCACCGACGGCCGACATCGCGGCCGGCGAACGCAGCCTCGCGGTACGCCTGGAACTGCTGGACGAAGCGGCGACGCTGACCGACGAGCGCATCGACGCAGAGGTCGCGCGCGTCGTCGAAGCCCTGCGCACGCGCCTGGGCGCGCGGCTGCGCGCTTGAGAGCCTGAAGGCCGTCCATGAACGACAAGACGACCCCGCGCGTGCTGCTGCCGATGCTCGAGACGCCGACCTTGACGAAGGCCGAACTGTCCGAACTGCTGTTCGAGCGCCTCGGCCTGAACAAGCGCGAGTCGAAGGACATGGTCGAAGCCTTCTTCGACATCATCCATGCCGCGCTTGTCG
>CAZVNC010000403.1:0-3116 GCA_964628305.1 uncultured Ideonella sp. | reverse complement strand
ATACCTGCGGGTATCGCTGCGAATTGCACCTGGCCAGGACAGCAAATTCATCGGTCTTCTTAAGTGCCTCACAGCATCGAACACTGCACTAGCATTCACAAACACCAGCCCGGCGGCGCCATCGCGATCGCAGGCGGATCCCGTCATCGCCGGCCACAAGCCGGACCAGGAGAGCGCACTTGAACCCATCGTCCCTTCCCCTGCATCTGCACGTCCCCGAGCCCAGCGGGCGCCCCGGGCACGGCACCGACTTCAGCTACCTGCGCGTCGCCCCCGCCGGCGCGGCGCGCAAGCCGCCGATCGACGTGGGTGCGGCCGACTGCGCCGACCTCGCCCGCTCGCTGGTGCGGGTGCTCGACGACGAGGGCCACGCGCTCGGTCCGTGGGCGCCGCAGGTCGACACCGCCCTGCTGCAGCGCGGCCTGCGGGCGATGATCCGCACCCGCGCCTTCGACGCCAAGATGCTGATCGCGCAGCGCCAGAAGAAGATCTCGTTCTACATGCAGTGCCTGGGCGAGGAGGCGATTGCGATCGCGCACGCGCTCGCCCTCGCGCCCGGCGACATGTGCTTTCCGACCTACCGACAGCAGGGCCTGCTGCTGGTGCGCGACGACATCGACATGGCCGAGATGATCTGCCAGTTGATGAGCAACAGCCGCGACCCGATGAAGGGCCGCCAGTTGCCGGTGATGTATTCGTACAAGCGGGCCGGGTTCTTCTCGATCAGCGGCAACCTCGCGACGCAGTTCATCCAGGCGGTCGGATGGGGCATGGCGTCGGCGATCAAGGGCGACACCAAGATCGCCTCGGGCTGGATCGGCGACGGCGCGACCGCCGAGGCCGACTTCCACACCGCGCTCACCTTCGCCCACGTCTACCGCGCGCCGGTGATCCTGAACGTCGTCAACAACCAGTGGGCGATCTCGACCTTCCAGGCGATCGCCGGCGGCGAGGCGACGACCTTCGCCGCACAGGGCGCCGGCAACGGCATCGTCTCGCTGCGCGTCGACGGCAACGACTTTCTCGCCGTGCTCGCCGTCTCGCGCTGGGCGGCCGAGCGCGCCCGCCGCAACCTCGGCGCGACGCTGATCGAATGGCTGACGTACCGCGCCGGCGCGCATTCGACCTCCGACGATCCATCGCGCTACCGCCCGGCCGACGACGCCAAGCGCTTTCCGCTCGGCGATCCGATCGCGCGCCTCAAGCAGCACCTGGTCGGCATCGGCGCCTGGTCCGAAGTCCAGCACGACGAGGCGCGCAAGGAATACGAGGCCGAAGTCAACGCCGCGCTGAAGCTGGCCGAAAGCTACGGCGGCGCACTGCTCGACGGCCACACACCGCCGATCGAGTCGATGTTCGAGGATGTCTACAAGGACATGCCGCCGCACCTGCAGGAGCAGTTGCAACAGGCGCGCGCCTTCGCTGCGGCAGCCGCGCACGCCCCGGCGCAGGGAGTCTGAGATGGCAATGATGACCATGATCCAGGCCCTGCGCTCGGCGATGGACGTGATGCTCGGGCGCGACGCCAACGTCGTCATCTACGGCCAGGACGTCGGCTACTTCGGCGGCGTGTTCCGCTGCACCGAGGGTCTGCAGGCGAAGTACGGCCGCTCGCGCGTGTTCGACGCGCCGATCTCGGAAGGCGGCATCGTCGGCTCGGCGATCGGCATGGCCGCCTACGGGCTGCGGCCGGTGGTCGAGGTCCAGTTCGCGGACTACTTCTACCCGGCATCGGACCAGATCGTCTCCGAGGCGGCGCGCCTGCGGCACCGCTCGGCGGGCGACTTCACGGCGCCGATCACGATCCGCATGCCGTGCGGCGGTGGCATCTTCGGCGGCCAGACCCACAGCCAGAGCCCGGAAGCGCTCTTCACGCACGTCTGCGGCATCCGCACCGTGATGCCGAGCAATCCCTACGACGCCAAGGGCCTGCTGATCGCATCGATCGAGTGCGACGACCCGGTCATCTTCCTGGAGCCCAAGCGCCTCTACAACGGCCCGTTCGACGGCCACCACGAGCGCCCGACGGTGCCCTGGTCGCAGCACCCGGCCAGCGAAGTACCCGAGGGCCACTACACGGTGCCGCTCGAATCGGCGGCGGTGGTGCGCCCGGGCAACGACCTCACGGTGCTGGCGTACGGCACGATGGTCTTCGTCAGCGAAGCGGCGGCCAGGGAAAGCGGCATCGACGCCGAGATCATCGACCTGCGCAGCATCTGGCCGCTCGATCTGCCGGCGATCGTCGCCTCGGTGAAGAAGACCGGGCGTTGCGTGGTCGTGCACGAGGCGACACGCACCAGCGGCTTCGGCGCCGAACTCGTCGCCCTCGTCCAGGAGCACTGCTTCTATCACCTCGAAGCGCCGATCGAGCGCGTGACCGGTTGGGACACGCCCTACCCGCACGCGCAGGAGTGGTCGTACTTCCCGAGCCCGGCGCGCGTCGCGGCCGCCTTCCAACGCGCGATGGAGGCATGATGAGCGCACACACGATCAAGGTTCCCGATCTCGGCGAGGGCATCGCCGAAGTCGAACTCGTCGCCTGGCATGTCAAGGTCGGCGACGAGGTGCACGAAGACCAGGCGCTCGCCGATGTGCTGACCGACAAGGCGACGATCGAGATCCCGTCCGCCGTCGCCGGCCGCGTGCTCGCGCTCGGTGGCGAGGTCGGCCAGGTGCTGGCGGTCGGCGCCGAACTGATCCGGATCGAGCGCGCGGACGGCGGCGTGGCGGCGCCTGCTGCGGCTCCCCGGCCCGAGGTCGGCGTCGCCGCACCGCCGGCCGCTGCAGCTGTCGCTGCACCAGTCGCTGTACCTGTGGCGGCGCCTGTTCCTTCACCCGTTGCTGCACCCGTTGCTGCGTCGGTCGCCGCACCTGTCGCGGTGCCAGTTGCCGCCCCTGTCGCAGCGCCGGCTCCAACGCCGGCCCCGGCACGCACGCCGGCACCCGCACCCGCCGCTGCACCTGCGCCCGCCGCCAAGCGTCCGGCGCCGGGCGCCGAGCGGCCGATCGCATCGCCATCGGTGCGGCGCCGCGCGTGGGAGCTTGGCATCGACCTCGCCGGCGTCGCCGCCACCGGCCCGGCCGGCCGCATCATGCAGGCCGACCTTGACGCCCAT
>CAZVNC010000402.1:0-3119 GCA_964628305.1 uncultured Ideonella sp. | reverse complement strand
CCACGCCCCTCTACTTCGTGCATCGCGGCGACCTGATCCCGAGCGACGTGGCGATGCGCTACGTACGCTTTCTGGAAGCGCAAGCAACCGCCAGCTGGCTGAAGCGACGCAAGCTGCTGCCGGTGCGCGAGGCGCGCCTGTTGAACCGGACGTTCGCGATCCGCGAACAACGTCTGCTCGACTTGCTGAAGCAGGAACCCGCTCCCGCTGCGGGGAGCGCGACCGTGACCCCGCTGCCGGATTCGGCACCCGCCCAGACACCTCCTCAATCGCACGGTGCCGGCGCGTGATCCGAGCGATCAGCTTCGATCTCGACGATACCCTCTGGCCGATCGCGCCAGCCATCCTGCACGCGGAGCGAAGACTGCAGGACTGGATGCACGCACACGTCCCTGACATCGCTGCGGACTGGCCGAGCGAGCGCCTGCGCGCGCATCGCGACGCCGTGGCCGCGAGCCGTCCCGATCTCGCCCACGACTACGGCGCACAACGCCGGCACAGCCTGCTCGACATCCTCGACGGCCGCGCCGGGCGCGACCGCCTGGTCGAGGACGCGTTCGCGGCGTTCTACGCCGCGCGCAACGAAGTCGCCTTGTACGACGACGCCCTCGGCTGCCTCGAACACGTGTCGGCGCGCTTCCGTCTCGCCAGCCTGTCGAACGGCAATGCCGACCTCGAGCGCATCGGTCTCGCGCATCATTTCGAGCACCGCATCTCGGCACGCGACGTCGGCGTGATGAAGCCGGATGCCGCGATCTTCGCGCACCTGTGCGCCGCGCTTGAACTCGCGCCGGCGCAGATCGCGCACATCGGCGACGATCCCGGCATGGACGTGGTCGGCGCCAAGCAGGCCGGCCTGTTCGCGATCTGGCTGAATCGCGAGGGCCGACCCTGGACGCACGCGCTGCGCCCCGATCTCGAAGTATCCGACCTGAACCAGTTGTGCGCCTGGCTCGACGCGCACCAGCACGCAGCCGCGGAGTGAACCGATGTCCGACGCCATCAGCCTGGTCGCCCTGACCCCCAACGATCTCGACGCCTATCTCGCGAGTGCGTCCGAGCGCGCCCGTCGCTGGGTCGCGAGCCAGTCGTTCAAGGCGCTGCCGCTGACCCATTGCCTCGTGCCGAACGACGACGGCGGCATCGCCGAGGTGCTGGTCGGCGTGCTCAACGGCCAGGATCTGAACTCGCTCGCGCACCTGCCGCTGCTGCTGCCGCCGGGCGACTACACCCTGTGCGAACGCGGCTTGCCGCTCGACGCGGCGCGCGTCGCACTCGGCTTCGCGCTCGGCAGCTATCAGTTCGGTCGCTACAGGAAGCCGCGTCGCGAGCCCGCCAGGCTGCTGGCGCCGCTGGGCCAGTATCTCGACGAGATCGCCGCGCTCGCGCAGGCCACGACGCGCACGCGCGACCTCGTGAACACGCCGACCGAAGACATGGGCCCGGCCGAACTCGGGGACGTCGCGCGCGCGATCGCCGCGCGCTTCGGCGCGCACTACCGCGAATGGATCGGCAACGAACTGCTCGACGCGAACTTCCCGGCCATCCACGCCGTCGGTCGCGCCAGCCATCGCGCGCCGCGCCTGCTCGAAGTGCTGGCCGGCGATCCGGCGCATCCGGAAGTCGCCATCGTCGGCAAGGGCGTCTGTTTCGACACCGGCGGTCTCGACATCAAGCCGCCGGACGGCATGCGCCACATGAAGAAGGACATGGGCGGCGCCGCGCACGCGATCGCGCTCGCGGAACTGCTGCTGGCGCGGCGCCTGCCGATCCGCCTGCGTCTGCTCGTGCCGGCGGTCGAGAACGCGATCTCGGCGAATGCCTACCGGCCTGGTGAAGTCATCCGCACCCGCGCCGGACTCAGCGTCGAGATCGACAACACCGATGCCGAAGGCCGCGTGATCCTGTGCGATGCGCTGGCTTATGCCGCCGAGTCGAAGCCGGCCCTGATCGTCGATTTCGCGACGCTGACCGGCGCGGCGCGGGTCGCGCTCGGCCCGGACCTGCCGGCGCTGTTCGGCAACGACGATGCGCTGCGCGACCAGCTCGCCGCGATCGGTCGCGAGGTGCAGGATCCGCTGTGGCCGATGCCGCTGTGGCAGCCGTATCTCAGCATGCTCGAATCGGGCATCGCCGACCTTGCCAATGCCGGACCGTCGAAACACGCCGGTGCGATCACGGCCGCGTTGTACCTGCAGCGCTTCGTGCCGCCGACGACGCCATGGCTGCACCTCGACACCTATGCCTGGAACGACGGCGACCGCCCGGGCCGCCCGCGCGGCGGCGAGGCCATGGGCCTGCGCGCCGTCTACGAACTGCTGAAGCGACGTTACGCCGGCTGATCAGTCGACGCGCGTCGCACCGGGCGCGTGCAGGTCGAAGCTCTTCACGCGCGCGGCCAGCTGCCGGTCGGCGCTGAGCAGATCGATCGCGTCGGCGAGGATGTGCGCGCCTTCGCGGAGCAGGAAATCCGGCTTGTCCTTGGCATCGGCATCGTCGTCCGCGGCCTTCTCGCGACGCTCGTCGGCGAGCAGACCATCGTCGCCGGAGGCGTCCGCATCCTGGTTGGGCGGGTCGATGCCGGCCGCGATCCTCGCGGCCTTGCGATCGGCACGTTTCTTCTCGTTGAGATCGCGCTCGGCGCGGCGTGCGCTTTCGAGCAGCGACATCTCCTTGCGGTCGCGCTGCTTCTGGTACTCGGCCAGATCCTCGAACCACCACTTGAATTCCTGGTCCTTGGCGATGCGCGCGTCGTGGCGCGTGGCCAGCAGCGGCGTCAGCGCCGACAGGTCGCCGCTGCGCACGTAGTCGGCCGCCTTGACCTCGCTGTAGGGGAGCGCGAAATCGAGCGCGCTCTCGCCGAAATCCTCTCCTGCCCAAGCGGTCTGCGGATAGGCGATGTCCGGCACCACGCCGCGATGCTGGGTACTGCCGCCGTTGATGCGGAAGAACTGCGCGACGGTGAGCTTGAGCTGGCCGAAATGCACGCTCGGGTCGCGTGCGTACTGGTCGAGATCGATCAGGTTCTGCACCGTGCCCTTGCCGAACGAGTTCTCGCCGAGGATGAGCGCGCGCCCAAAGTCCTGCATCGCCGCGGATAGATTGCATCTGATGCCACG
>CAZVNC010000401.1:0-3124 GCA_964628305.1 uncultured Ideonella sp. | reverse complement strand
GCTTCGTCCACCCCGTCCTCGTAGAACTCGGCCGCCTTGCCGAGCATCTGGTCGAGCGCGCCCGACTCCTCGCCGATCGCGCACATCTGCAGCACCATGGTCGGGAACACGCCGGTCGCCTGCATCGAGGTCGACAACCCCGAGCCGGTCGTCACGTCGCGCTGGATCTGCTCGGTCGCCTCCTGGAACACTGCATTGCCGGAGGCGCCGCCGACCGAGTCGAGCGCCTCGACGAGCGGTACGCCGGCCGCGAACATCGTCGACAGCGTGCGCGTCCAGCGCGCGACCGAGGACTTGTTGACGAGTTCGCCGAACACCGGGATGCGCAGCATCAGCCGGTCCATGACCTTCTGCATCTTCACCGATCGCTTCCACGACTGCATGAAGAAGTAGCCGCCGCCGAACAGGAAGCCGAAGATCGCCCACCAGTAGCTGACGAAGAACTTGGACATCGCGATCACGACCAGCGTCGGCGCCGGCAGATCGGCGCCGAAGGACTTGAAGACGTCCTCGAACGCGGGAATCACGAAGATCATGATGACCGTCAGCACGATGAACGCGACGACCAGCACGGCGACCGGATACATCAGCGCCGACTTGATCTTGTTCTTGATCGCCATCGTCTTTTCCTGGTAGGTCGCCAGGCGATCGAGCAGCGCCTCCAGGATACCGCCCGCCTCGCCGGCTTCGACCAGGTTGCAGTAGAGGGCGTCGAAATACATCGGATGCTTGCGAAACGCCGCCGACAGGCTGGTGCCGGTCTCGACGTCTTCGCGGATGTCGGTCAGCAGCTTGGTCAGCTTCGGGTTCGTGCTGCCGCGGGCGACGATGTCGAACGATTGGAGCAGCGGCACGCCGGCCCGCATCATCGTCGACAACTGGCGCGTGAAGATCGCGATGTCCTTCTGCTTGATCGCGCGTCCGCCGCTCGTGCGGCGCTTCTTGACGCGCGTGACCATGATGCCCTGGCGGCGCAGACTGGCACTGACCATGGCTTCGCCGCCGGCGCGCTGTTCACCGCGAACGACCTTGCCGTTCTTGTCCTTGCCTTCCCATTCGAACACCAGTTCCTTGATGTTCTTTGCGGCCACTGCAGTCGCCATCGTTTGCCCGGAAGGCTTTTGATGCCCCCCGTCCCAGGGTTGAGTTTGGTCGTCGGATTGCCTGTGCCGGTCGTCGCTTACTCGTTGGTCGCGGCGATGATCTCCTCCAGCGTCGTGACGCCGGATCGCACCTTGACGAGTCCCGATTGGCGCAGGTCGCGCACGCCCTCGCGCTGCGCCTGCGCGGCGATGTCGATCGAGGTGCCTTCGGCGAGGATGATGCGCTGGATCTCCTCGGTTATCGGCATCACCTGATAAACGCCGACCCGCCCCTTGTAACCGTTGTTGCACGATGAACAGCCGACCGCGCGGTAGGGCTTCCACGTGCCGTCGAGTTCTTCGGCGTTGTACCCGGCCTTGATCATTGCCTCGCGCGGGTAGTCGGCCGGCGCCTTGCAGTTCTCGCACAGCTTGCGCACGAGGCGCTGCGCGGTGATCAGCAACACGCTGGACGCGACGTTGAACGGCGCCACGCCCATGTTGAGCAGGCGCGTGAGCGTCGTCGGCGCGTCGTTCGTGTGCAGCGTCGACATGACCATGTGGCCTGTCTGCGCCGCCTTGATCGCGATGTCGGCGGTTTCCAGGTCGCGGATTTCGCCGACCATGATGATGTCCGGATCCTGCCGCAGGAAGGACTTGAGCGCTGCCGAAAAGGTCAGTCCTGCCTTGTCGTTGACGTTGACCTGGTTGATGCCGGGCAGGTTGATTTCGGCCGGGTCTTCGACCGTAGAGATGTTGACGCCAGGCTGGTTGAGGATGTTCAGGCAGGTGTAGAGCGAGACCGTCTTGCCGCTGCCGGTCGGCCCGGTGACGAGAACCATGCCGTAGGGCCGCTCGATCGTCTTGAGCAGGCGGTCCTTCTCGATTTTTTCGTAACCGAGTGCCTCGATGCCGAGCTTGGCACTCGACGGGTCCAGGATCCGGATCACGATCTTCTCGCCGAACAAGGTCGGCAGCGTCGAGATCCGGAAGTCGATCGCCTTCGAGCCGAACTTCAGCTTCATGCGGCCGTCCTGCGGCACGCGCTTCTCGGCGATGTCCAGCCGCGAGATGACCTTGATGCGCGACGCGAGCTTGTCCTTGATCGCGACAGGCGGCTGCGTGATCTCGCGCAGCTCGCCGTCGATCCGAAAGCGCACCCGATAGTGGTACTCGTAGGGCTCGAAGTGCAGGTCGGATGCGCGCGCGTTGATGGCGTCGATCAGCATCTTCTGCAGGAAGCGCACTACGGGCGCGTCCTCGACCTCGGAGGCGATGTCGGTCGCCTCCGACCCGGCGGTGGCCTCGTCCGTGACGTCGAACTCGAAGTCGCTGGAGACCAGCGCCTCGAGCGATTCGCCGGCGCTGACGCCGGCCGATTCGAGCAACTTCGCGAGCTTGTCGTACTCGACGATCACCCACTCGGGCGACAACTGGGTCGCGAACTTGATGCGCTCGACGGCTTCCTGGTCGGTCGGGTCGGCGCCGCCGATGAAGAGCCGGTTGCCGCGCCGCCCGAGAACGAGGATCTGATACTGCGCCGCGAGCTTGCCGTCGATCACTCCCTTGGGCAGGCGCGCGACGTCCACTGCCGAAAGATCGAGCAAGGGCAGCGCAAGCGCGCTCGACATCGTGTGCGCGAGTTCGGCGGGCGAGATCGCACCCGCGCCGACCACCGACGAGATGAAGCTCGCGCGCTTTTCCTTGGCGCTGCGAACCAAGCCCTCCGCCGTTTTCGCGTTGAGCTTGCCGGCGTGCACAAGCACCCGCGCAACGCCGGTCAGCGTCGAGTGGGGTGCTTCGACCAGGGTATCCAAAGGCAGGTTGGCCATTTCACGAGGTAAATCCTCGGGAATCATCGTCGATTCGATCTAACGTGTAAATCGAGAACAGACCGTGAAAAGGCAACAAATCACGTCCTGCCGACACGCCGACCTGCAAACAGGCGCAACGCATCGACGGCGTCGGGCGGGTGGTTGCGAATCGGAAACCTGGTCGGGGTGAGAGGATTCGAACCTCCGGCCTCTACGTCCCGAACGTAG
>CAZVNC010000400.1:0-3125 GCA_964628305.1 uncultured Ideonella sp. | reverse complement strand
GAAATCAGCTACCGCTCGCAGCAGTTGTACGTGAACGGCGAGCGTGTTGCGACCGAGCCGATGGCCGAGTACTACGACGAAGACAGCATGCGCTACGTGCCGCAATTCAAGGAAAGGCTCGGAAGTGCCGATCACCGGATTCTCGTGAATCCCAAACTCCAGCCGTTCTATGGTGCGGACGATCAGCGCACGGCGCTGGTTCGCGAGAATTGCACTTACAACGTCGAAGGGCTGACTTGCAAGATCCCGCCGGGACACTACTTCATGATGGGCGACAACCGTGACAACTCCCAGGACTCGCGCTACTGGGGATTCGTGCCGGACCAGAACATCGTCGGCAAGGCATTCTTCGTCTGGATGAATTTCAGCGACCTCTCGCGCATCGGCCCGTTCCACTGAGCGGCCCCGATCCGACGGCTCGCATCGATCGCAAGGGGCATCGACGCATGGCACGTGAACCAGTATCGCCACGCCGGCAACGCGGCATCACGTTGCTCGGGCTCCTGATGTGGGCCATCATCGTCGGCATGCTGGCGCTGGTAGCGCTGCGCGTGCTGCCGACCGTGAACGAATACCTTACGATCCAGCGTGCGGTGAACCGTGTCGCAGACGAAGGACTTTCCACCGTACCCGAGATCCGCGCCGCGTTCGAACGCCAGAAGGAGATCGAGTACTCGATCACGTCAATCGGTGGACAGGATCTGAAGATCACGAAGGAAAACGACAAGGTCGTGATTCGCTTTGCCTACGAGAAGGAGATCGAGCTTGCAGGCCCGGTCTACCTGCTGATCAAGTATGCCGGCAGCTCGAAAGGGGCGCCGGAGTGATGGACCTGGCCCCTTCGCACTGCCGTCCATGGTGTTAACAGGCCTTTGGTTTGGACGCAAGGCTCGAATCACTTCAACAACGCATCGGCTACCATTTCGCGCAGCCCGGTCTGCTGGCGCGCGCGCTCACCCACCGCAGCTTCGGCGCCGACCACAACGAACGGCTCGAATTCCTCGGCGACGCGATCCTGAGCGCTGCCATCTCGGGCTTGCTCTTCGAGCGCTTCTCGGGCTCCGACGAGGGCGACCTGACGCGCGTTCGTGCCCACCTCGTTCGCGAGGACAGCCTGCACCGCGTTGCGCTCGAACTCGGTCTGCCCGACGTTCTGCGCCTCAGCGAGGGCGAGGCGCGCGGCGGTGGGGCGCAGCGTCCGTCGATCCTCGCCGACGCGCTCGAGGCGGTGATCGGCGCCATCTTCATCGAGGGCGGCTTCGATCAGGCGCAGGCGCTGGTGCGGCGCTTGTTCGGCGACCTGATCAAGACGACCGAAGTCGAATCGTGGACCAAGGACGCGAAGACCGAACTGCAGGAATGGCTGCAGGCGCGGCGCCTGCCGGTCCCCGCGTATCGGATTTGCGCGACCCGCGGCCAGGCCCATGCGCAGACCTTCGAGGTCGAATGCACAACCGCGGCGCTCGGCCTGTCGCAGCGCGGCGAAGGCCGCTCGCGCCGCCAGGCCGAGCAGGAGGCGGCGCGGCGCATGCTCGATCTGCTGAAGGCGAGCGACACCCCGGGCGGGCCGCTTCGCAACTGATGACGACTCAGCGATGACCGTGCCCGCGCCGCCGGCCGACCGCGCGAGCCCGGCGCCGCGTTGCGGATTGGTCGCGATCGTCGGTCGGCCCAACGTCGGCAAGTCGACGTTGCTCAACGCGCTCGTCGGCCAGAAGGTCAGCATCACCTCGCGCAAGGCGCAGACCACGCGCCACCGCATCACCGGCATCCGCACGCTGGGCGAGAGCCAGTTCGTGTTTGTCGATACGCCCGGCTTCCAGACCCAGCATGGCGCGGCGCTCAATCGCACGCTCAACCGCACCGTCAAGGGCGTGCTGGCGGATGTCGATGTCGTGCTGTTCGTCGTCGAGGCCGGCCGCTTTACGCTCGACGATGCCAAGGTGCTGGCGCTGATGCCGGCCCCCGGCAAGGGCGCCAGGCCGGTGATCCTCGTCGCCAACAAGCTCGACGCGGTGCGCCGCCGCGCCGAGTTGGCGCCGTGGCTGCGCGGCATGCAGGAGCGCTATCCGTTCGCCGAATTCGTTCCGCTGTGCGCGCGCAAGGCGGCCGATGCGCAGCGCCTGCTCGCGATTGTCGCGCCCTATCTGCCGGCGCAGGCCTGGTTGCATGAGGAGGAGGCGCTGACCGACCGCAGCGAGCGTTTCCTGGCCAGCGAGCTGATCCGCGAGAAGCTCTTTCGCCTCACCGGCGACGAACTGCCCTACACCTCGACCGTCGTCATCGACAAGTTCGAAGAAGAAAAGGGCAAGGATGACGACCCCCAGAGCCGTGCAATGCAAGGCCCGGCCCCCGAGGGGCGTGCGGGCGCTTCGGACGGCCGGGCGCGCCCGCTGCGCCGGATCGCAGCGACGATCGTCGTCGAACGCGAGGCGCACAAGGGCATCGTCATCGGCGCCGGCGGCGAGCGCCTGAAGCGCATTGGCGCGCAGGCGCGGGGCGACCTCGAAGCCCTGCTCGGCGCCAAGGTCTTCCTCGAGTTGTGGGTCAAGGTGCGCTCGGGCTGGGCCGACGACGAAGCGCACCTGCGCAGTTACGGCTACGAATAGCCTTCCGAGCCGATACAAGGGCAGCCCATGGCCTCGCGCGCAGTGCGACCGCCGCCGCAGCTGCAGTCCTATGTGCTGCACCGCTACGACTGGAGTGAGTCGAGCCTGATCCTCGACCTCTTCACGCGCGAGCAGGGGCGACTCGCGGTCGCGGCCAAGGGCGCGAAGCGGCCGTACTCTCAGTTGCGCGCCGTGCTGCTGCCGTTCCAGCAGGTGCACGTCGTGCTGTCGCGCCCGCGGCGCGGCGCCGAAGACGAGGCGCCGCCCGAGGTGCAGACCCTGCGCGGCGCCGAGTGGGCGGGCGGTGCGGCGATGCTGACCGGCGCCGCGCTGTTCGCCGGGTTTCATTGCAACGAACTGCTGATGAAGCTGCTTGCGCGCGGCGACCCGCATCCGCTGCTGTTCGACGCCTATGCGCAGACCCTGCCCGAACTGGCTGGCGCCGACGACGCGAAAGGGCAGGCCGCGCTGCGCGCGTTCGAGCTCCTGCTGCTGCGCGAGATCGGCCTGCTGCCC
>CAZVNC010000399.1:0-3146 GCA_964628305.1 uncultured Ideonella sp. | reverse complement strand
GCAAATCCATCGGTTTTCTTAAGTGCCTCACAGCATCGAACACTGCACTAGCCCAAGGAAAGGCGAACATGCGAAGAATCGTTGCTGCGGCACTGCTGTGCTCGCTGGCGATCCCGGCGCTTGCAGCGGATGCTTCAGAGCGCAAGTTCATCGGCAAGGGAATGACGGAGGGCGAGGTGCTGTCGAGAATCGGCAAGCCCGACAACGAGAGCGAGATCAGTGGCGGCGCGGCAAAGGTCGTCGAAAAGGTCTGGACCTACTTTCCGCATGAGGACGACAAGCAGACCCTGACCACCATCACCATCAAGAACGGCAGGGTGATCGCCGTCGAGCGGACGATCTCCAGGTAGAAGCGGGAGGCGCGCGGCCCCGGTCAGGACTCCGGGTCGAACATGATCTCGCGCACCTCCTGTGCGCAGCGGCACGCTTCGGCGATCCGGGCCGCCCATGCGAGCGCCTCTTCGCGTGTCGGCACCTCGATGATCGAGAAGCCACCGACGACCGCCTTCGTCTCCGGCACCGGCCCGCCGGTCACGGCGCCATCGGTCGCGACGATGCTCGCCTGCTGGCGCAGCAACCCGCCGCCGAAGATCCAGACCCCGGCCGCCTTGGCCTCGCGGACGACCGCATGTGCTGCCTCGCCCACCGCTGGAAAATCCGCTTCGGGGATGTGGTCCATCGAGCCATCGTCGAACGAGATCAGGTACCTTGGCATGGCGTGGTCCCTCGATGTGGATGAGAGCGGGTCTTCACCAGTCTTGCGGCGCTCAGGGTCCGCATCGATGCCTGGCGAACCTTCAACCCATGAACGGGTTGACCACAGCCAACGCGCCGAAGCGCTGGCCGTGTCCCAGGTCTTCGCTGTACAGCGTGTGTGCTTCGGCTTGCAGCGCGGCCTGCACCACCATCGCGTCCCAGATGGACAGATGGTGCTGAAGCGACTTCTCGATCGCCGCCGCGACGAGTGCCGCATCGCTCGCCACCACCGGCCATTCGGTACTTGCCAGCACCAGTGCCTGCGCCGCCGCGCCCGGCATCTTCTGCTTGCGCGTGAGCACAAGAAAAGAGTTCGATCAACACCTGCATGCTCACCACCGCCTCACCGGCGGCGGACAGGCGCCCGACGACCGCCCTGGCCTGGCTGCGCTTGGCCGGCGCGTCGGCAGTGGTGCAATACACCAGCACGTTGGTGTCGATGAAGGCCGGCATCGCTCATCGCGCGCGGCTTGGGGACCTTGCCGGGGCCGGCACCCTTGGCGCGCGTCCCGGCGGCCTTGGCGGTCGCGCGATCACGCGCGCGAAAGTCGCCTTCGTAGATCTCGTCGCGCAAGCTGCGGCGCTGCGCACGTGCCGCCGGTGCGCCTGCCAGCGCGGGCGCGGGCCCGGACACCGCGGCGGCAGCGTCCATCGCGGCCAGCAGACGCGCGGTGGATTCGGCACGCTGCTGCGCCAGTGCGTCCTGCGAGCCGCCGGCATAGGCCTGCAGGAACTCGCGCACCTTGGCGGACACGGACGTGCCTTGTTCGATGGCGCGCATGCGCGCACGCTTGATCAGTTGCTCGTCAACGGAAATGGTCAGATTGGACATCGCGGGCGGTGTTGGTTGAGAGCTGGTTCAGCAGAACACGTGAATATGTGAATCAGTGGAGCTTCTTGGCGTACAGCACCACGGCTTTCGAATCGCGCCATCCAGCCAGCATTCGGGCGTGAAGACGGGTCAAGTCGCGCCGAGCGTCTCCCAGCGTTCGAGCGCCGCCATTAGCTCGGCCTCGATCTGCGCATAGCGGTCCTGCGCCCGCACCAGCAGCGCCGGATCGCCTTGATAGATCTCGGCGCCGCCGAGCCGCTCGCCGATCTCGCGCTGCTCGGCTTCCAGCGCGTCGATCAATCCCGGCAGCGCGTCGAGTTCGCGCTGCTCCTTGTAGCTGAGCTTGCGCGGCTTCGCCGTTACGGGGGCGGCCGACGCCGCGGGCGGGTCCGACGCCTTGGCGGCGGCCGGCTTCGCCGGCAGCGACGACAGCGCCTGCGCGCGCGCCTTCTGCAGCTTCCAGTCCTCGTAGCCGCCCTCGTACTCGCGCCAAAGGCCGGGCGTCGTCTCGCCCTCCCAGGCGATCGTGCTCGTCACGACGTTGTCGAGGAAGCGCCGGTCGTGGCTGACGAGAAAGACGGTGCCGGCGTAGTCCTGCAGCAGCTCCTCGAGCAACTCCAACGTGTCGATGTCGAGATCATTGGTCGGCTCGTCGAGCACGAGGACGTTCGCCGGCAGCGCGAACAAACGCGCCAGCAGCAGCCGGTTGCGCTCGCCGCCGGAGAGGGTGCGGACCGGCGCGTTCGCGCGCTCCGGCGCGAACAGGAAGTCGCTCAGGTAGCTCATCACATGCTTGCCGCCCTTGCCCGCGGCGCCGCCCGCCGTTCCACCCATAGCGACCCACTCGCTGCCCGGGCTGATGGTGTCGGCGAGCGTCGCGTCCAGATCGAGCGCACTGCGCATCTGGTCGAAGTAGGCGACCTCGAGCCGCGTGCCCTGGCGCACGCTGCCACTGCCCGGCTGCAGTTCGCCGAGGATGAGCTTCAACAACGTCGTCTTGCCGCAGCCGTTTGGGCCGATCAGGCCGACCTTGTCACCGCGCAGCAGCGTCGCGCTGAACCGGCTCACGATCGGCTGATCACCGAAGGCGAACGAGACGTCGCGCAACTCGGCGACGATCTTGCCGCTCGGCAGGCCGGCGTCGACCTCGAGCCGCACCTGGCCGAGCGATTCGCGCCGCTTCGCGCGTTGTGCGCGCAACGCCTGCAGGCGCTGGACGCGGCCGACGCTGCGCGTGCGGCGTGCCTCGACACCCTTTCGGACCCAGACTTCCTCCTGCGCGAGCAACTTGTCGGCGCGCGCGTTGGCGAGCGCTTCTGCGGCGAGCTGCTCCTCCTTCAGCCGTTCGTAGGCGCTGAAGTTGCCGGGGTAGCTGCGCAGCGCGCCGCGGTCGAGCTCGACGATGCGCGTCGCGACGGTGTCGAGGAAGGCGCGGTCGTGCGTCACGAGCATCAGCGCGCCGTTGAAACCGAGCAGCAGCTCCTCGAGCCAGGCGATCGCATCGAGGTCGAGATGGTTCGTCGGCTCGTCGAGCAGCAGCACGTCGGGCACCGCGACC
>CAZVNC010000398.1:0-3148 GCA_964628305.1 uncultured Ideonella sp. | reverse complement strand
GGCGCGGCGCTGGCGGGATTGTGCCGCATCGATCTGCGGCGCTCACCGACTCCCTGAGTTAGGGATTGACTGCGGGGGGGGGGGGGGATTCGCGACAGCCTGGGCCGTCGCGGTGACTGCCCGGGACTCACAAGAAGGCGAGGCTGAAGATGGAGACGACGACGAAGCTGATGCTCGAGCGCGCCCTGGCAGGTGTATGTGCCGTACTGATGGCCGGTGCCGCGCAGGCAGCGCTGCAGGACCGCGACCTGGACGGAGATACGGTGGTCGATGCGTTTTACGACACCGATCTCGACGTCACGTGGTTGCGTGATGCAGACGTGAACGGGGTGATGGACTGGAACACCGCCGTGAGCTGGGCCGAGAACTACACCTTTGGTGCCTACACGGATTGGCGGCTGCCGACGAGCGACCAGTGCATTGGCCTCAACTGCACCGGTAGCGAGATGGGCCACTTGTGGTACGTCGAACTGGGGAATCCTGCGGGCGGCCCGATGTTGAACACGGGCGACTTCGAGAACCTTCAATCCTTTGGTTACTACTCCAGCACGGTATGGGAGGCGAACCCGAACGGCGTGATGGCCTTCCGCACTGGCGAGGGCTACCAAGGTGGCGACGACAGGTCGAACCCGTACTACGCCATGACCGTGCGCGACGGCGACGTGCCCTCGATCCCCGAACCCGAAACCTACGCGCTGATGCTCGCCGGCCTGGCCGGGTTGGCAATGGCGACTCGGCGCCGGGCTCGCTGACGAAGCAGCGCTTCAGGCGCTCGGCTTCGCCCGGGTGGGGCCTTGCTGGCGGCCGCCCGCGCAGGGACTTGACGCGGGGGACTCCGCACGCGCGCAGCGGGGCACTTACAATGGCAAAGCCTGACATTGCAAGGATGGCTCCCATGTCACTGAACGTCTCACTGCCGCCCGAACTCGAAAGTCGCGTGCGCGGCCACGTCGAATCCGGCCTTTATGGTTCCGCCAGTGAAGTGATTCGCGAGGCGCTGCGGCTGTTCGAGGCCTATCAGCATGTCCGGATGGCCAATCTGGCCGCTTTGCGGGCGGACATCGACGCGGGTGCGGCCGATATCAAGGCCGGACGCGTCAGGGAGGTCGACGTCGAGTCGATCAAGCAGCGTGGCCGCGCGGCGCTTGCAGGGCGTAAACCTGTGGCCTGATGGCCGAGTTGCGCTACACCGCGAGCGCCGAGAACGATCTGCTCGAAGCCTGGCTGTACATCGCGGAAGACAATCCGGCGGCCGCGGATCGCGTCGTCGATGCCATCGACAGCGAGGCGCGAAGTCTGCTTGCTCACCCCCGCATCGGGCGCGAGCGCCCGGAGCTTGCGCCGGGGTTGCGAAGCTGGCCCACGTCGAGGCGATATGTGCTGTTCTACTTTGCCGACGCGGCCGGTGTCGTCATCGCGCGTGTGCTCCACCATGCCCGAGATGTGGGCGCCATCGGGGACTGGCCGCAGGATTGATGCCCATCGCGCGCAGGGTCAGGACATCCGGGACGAACGAGTTCCGCTTGCTTGCGGCGACGAACTCGCCCGCGATCGCGACGACGAAGGTCTTGCCGCGATAGGCGTGGATGTAGGGCGCCACCGAGCGGAACCAGGGGACAAAGGTGTGCGGGAAGACGAGGCTCACGTTGGGCTGGCCCGGGCGTTGAATGTGGCCGCGATTTTTGCACGCAGTCGCTGCGCTGCGTGCTTCAAGCGGACGTCGGCCAGGCGAGCGGATGCGTGCCGGGCGGCATCGAGGGCCGCAGGGGGTGCGTGTTCGCGGGGCTGAAGCGGGCCGCATGCCGCACCGATACCAGCCTGCCCCAGCCCGAGGTCGAGGCCTCCATCAAGTCTGCGCCGTCGTCTTGCGCGACGCGAAATCCATCGTTGATCCGACCGAGACTGCGCAACCAATGGCCGGTCCGTGCGAGCGACACGCTCACCCGCCAGCTTCCGCCTTGCGTGCATTGGCGCAGCAGCGCCGCCTGGACGCCGAATGCGAGCAGCGCACCGCTCGCCATGTCCAGAATCTGCAGCGGCATCGCGCGCGGCTTGTCGCTGCCGGCCGCGAGCGCCTCGGCTTGGTTGAAGCCGGTGGCTGTCTGGACGAGCGAATCGAAGCCGCGCCTGGTACCCCAGGGGCCGGATTCGCCGTAGGCCGAGAGTGACGCGACGACGATGCCCGGCCGCAATTCGGCGAGCGCACTCGGCCCGAAGCCGAGCGCATCGATCGCCCCCGGCCGGTAACCCTGGACGAAGACGTTCGAATCAGCGAGGGCCGCACGCAGCGCCTCGCGGTCTGCAGGCTCACGCAGGTCGGCGAGTGCCGAGCGCTTGCCGCGGCTCAGGTCGGCGATGGCGTCGATGTTGGGCAGGTGCGGCGCATTGACGAGCAGCACGTCGGCGCCGTAGTTTGCGAGCAGCCGGGTGCCGAACGGGCCGGCGAGGATGCGCGTCAGGTCCAGCACGCGCAGACCGGCGAGCGGGCCGTCGTGCGGTCTCGATCGGGGCCACGCCAAGGGTTGCGCGTCGCCGATGCGCTCGATCGCGACCAGCGGCTGCGCAGCAACTGCCGCCGATTGCGGATGCGCGTCCCACTCGTCGAAGCTGCGCAATGCGGCGACCACGCAGCCGGCCACAGTGGCCAACTCCTCGAAAGCCTTCGCGTCGTGATCTGCGAGCGCCTGTGCGACCGCGGCGCGCTCGGTCGCTGTGCCTTCGGGCAGGCCGAGGCATCGCAGCAGCGCGTCGCGATGATGGGCGAAGTTCGTGTGCACGCGAACCCAGCCCGAGCGGCACCGGTACAGCCCGGCGAGCTTGTCCCACGCATCGGGCGCGACGCCGTCCAGCGTATAGCGCGCGGTGCACTCGATCGCCGCTTCGCGCAGTTCGACTTCGACGCGCTGAGCGCTCCCTTTGCGTCGCAGCCCGATCTCGGTCGCGGCGAGCGCGGCGAGCGCGATCGATGTCTGCGCCGCGAGGCCCACGGCAAACGACGATGGCAGCACCGGGTCGCTGCCGCGCAGCGTTAAGCGCGTGAGCGCGTCGGCGTCGAGGGCGGCGTCGCGCCAGAGGCTCTCGATGGGCGAGGGCGGCATGCTTCGAAGCGCAAGGCGGGGGCAATTGTGCGCGGTGTGCCAAGGATAAT
>CAZVNC010000397.1:0-3156 GCA_964628305.1 uncultured Ideonella sp. | reverse complement strand
CGATCACGTTCAGCAGTCCGTAGACGATGGCCAGGTCGAGGAACTCGGGCCGGCCGTTCAGGAAGCCGATCACCGCCAGCAGCAGCATCGCGACGGTGCCGATCGTGTTCGCGGCCTGCGCGCGGTCGAAGAGCGTCGGGCCGAGCGCGGCACGCACCAGCGCCAGCGCCAGCGTGACGAGCAGGGCGATCGCGGCGGCGGCGAACATCACCGCGCGCCGCTTGCTTCGAACGCCGTCACGCGGCGGTCCATCTCGCTCGCGACGCAGCCCTGCGCCGCGTCCCGGGTCAGACCGTGGACGAGAAACTCGTCCGCGCCGGCCTCGATCGTGATGGTTCCCGGCGTCAGGGTGATCGAATTGGCGTGCACGACGAGGCCCAGGTCGCTGTGCTGGCCCGGCTTGAAGCGCACCAGCGTCGGGCTGATCGGCAGCCTCGGGTCGAGAATGATGCGGCTCACGCTCCACGCCGACTTCATGATCTCGACCGTCAGCCACGGCCAGTACATCCAGGCCCGAAGGCCAAGCTGCACCGGATGGCCTTCGGCGTCGACCACGTCCATGCGGCGCGAGAGCCAGACCACGGCCAGCGCGCACCCGGCGCCCGCCGTGAGCAGGAACGCGGTGAAGTAGCCCGACAGCAGCAGCCAGAAGAGGTAGAGCGCGGCGAAAAGGCTGGCGTAACGGAACACAGGCGTCGGCGTGGTGCGCAGCGAGGGCGTACGAAGGCGGGAGCCGAACGATTGTAGGAAGAATCACCTCGCTATCGAAGCCGGCGGGGCGGTCGCAGGTTCGGGTTTGCCCCGGTGCGTTTGGTCGCCCGACTCTAACGAGGCGCGGGTATTTGATGTGAAACTTCGGCGCTCCCATCCGGTCGGAATCGATCACCCAGTGCCCTGACCCGCATGCAACGACGAACCCTGATGAAGCTCGGCATTGGCGCCGCGGCCGTGCTCGCGATCGCGGGCGGGGGTCTCGCGCTGCTGCGGCCGGGATGGTCGGGTGGAAGGCTGTCGGCCGATGCGAACGTCGTCATGCGTGCGGTGGCACGCGCCGTGCTCGACGGCAATCTGCCGGCCGATGCGCTGGCGCGCGAGGCCGCGCTGCACGGCCACCTGCAGCGCCTGAGCGCGACCATCGGCGGCTTTCCGGCCGCGACGCAGGACGAACTCTCGCAACTGCTCGCGCTGCTCGCATCGCCGCCCGGCCGCATGCTGCTCGCCGGGCTTCAGGCGCCCTGGGCCGAGGCGACGATCGAGCAGCTCTCGGCGTCGCTGCAGGACATGCGGACCTCGTCGATCGCGCTGCGCCAGCAGGCCTTTCACGCGCTGCGCGACCTGACGAACGCCGCCTATTTCGCCGACCCCGGCACCTGGCCGATGCTCGGCTACCCCGGGCCGACGGCCATCTGAACGACCCGGCTGCCCCTGGACCGAATCGACCCCCGAATGAGCCGACTCCCCGACCCCATCCTCGACGGCCTGGCGCGCGGCTGGCGCGTGCACGGCGGGCGCCACGCGAAGCTTCCGCCGCAGGTGAGCTGCGACGTCGCGATCGTCGGCACCGGCGCCGGTGCCGGCATCACCGCCGAACTGCTGACGCAGGCCGGGCTCGATGTCGTGCTGATCGAGGAAGGCCCGCTCAAATCCAGCCGCGACTTCAACCAGTTGGAGAGCGAGGCCTACCCGAGCCTGTACCAGGAGAGCGCGTCGCGCAAGACGGCCGACAAGGCGATCAACATCATGCAGGGCCGCTGTGTCGGCGGATCGACGACCGTCAACTGGACGAGCTCGTTTCGTACCCCGCCGGCCACGCTTCGCTACTGGGCGCAGCACTTCGGCCTCGGCGAGATGACCGAGGCGGCGATGGCGCCGTGGTTCGCGCAGGCCGAGCGGCGGCTGAACATCGCGCCGTGGCAGCTCGCGCCGAACGAGAACAACAGCCTGCTGCGCGCAGGCTGCGCCCGCCTCGGCATCGAGACCCGGGTCATACCGCGCAACGTCAAGGGCTGCTGGGACCTCGGCTCCTGCGGCCTCGGCTGCCCGACGAACGCCAAGCAATCGATGCTGCTGACGACGCTGCCGGCGGCACTCGACAAGGGCGCGCGGCTCTTCGTGCAGACCCGCGCCGAGCGCTTCGATCTCGACGAGAACCGCGTCGTCGCGCTCGAGTGCGTCGGCGTGAACACCGACGGCACGGCCGCGGCCGGCGCATCGACGCGGATCGTCGCCAGGCACTATGTCGTTGCTGGCGGAGCGATCAACTCGCCGGCGCTGCTGCTGCGCTCGCAGGCGCCGGACCCGCACCGCCTGCTCGGCAAGCGCACCTTCTTGCATCCGGTCGTCGTGATGGCGTCGACCTTCGATCGCGAGGTCGCCCCCTGGAGCGGCGCGCCGCAGTCGATCTACTGCGACCATTTTCTCGAAACCGGGCCGATCGACGGCCCGATCGGCTACAAGCTCGAGGTGCCGCCGCTGCACCCGGTGCTGTTCGCCTCGACGCTGCCCGGCTTCGGCCTGCCGCAATCGAAGACGCTGGCGGACATGCCGCGCACCCACGTGCTGATCGCGCTGATGCGAGACGGTTTCAACGAGCAATCGGTCGGCGGCAGCGTCGCCTTGCGCTCCGACGGCAGCCCGGTGCTCGACTATCCGCTCACCGACTTCGTGATGGACGGCGCGCGCCGCGCATTCCTCAGCATGGCCGAGATCCAGTTCGCCGCCGGTGCGCGCTCGGTGCAGGCGGTGCACGAACAGGCCGGCGTCTGGACGAGCTGGGCCCAGGCGCGCGACGCGATCGAGAAGTTGCCGATGCAGCCCTTTGTCACGCGCGTCGTCAGCGCCCACGTGATGGGCGGCTGCCCGATGGCGGGCGACGAAGCGCGGGGCGTCGTGCGCCCCGACGGCCGGCATTGGCAGATCGCCAACCTGTCGGTGCACGACGGCTCGCTCTTTCCGACCAGCGTCGGCGCCAATCCGCAGCTTTCGATCTACGGCCTCGTCAACAAGCTCGCGACCGGCCTCGCCAAGCGCCTCGCGAACCGCGACGTCGTATTGGCCTGACTCATGGCGACGCTGAACAAGTCCCTAGCGGCGCGCGCATCTACGGGGACTGATTCAGCGTCGTCTTATGCTTACCCCCACACCCACACCACGGAG
>CAZVNC010000396.1:0-3169 GCA_964628305.1 uncultured Ideonella sp. | reverse complement strand
CCCGCAACCGCCTTCCGGTACGGTGTCGGACCGGCTCGGCCGGCCGCTGCGCGATCTGCGCATTTCGGTCACCGACCGCTGCAATTTTCGCTGCAGCTACTGCATGCCCAAGGAGCTGTTCGGCAAGGACTACGCCTTCCTGCCGCACAGCTCGCTGCTGAGTTTCGAGGAGATCACGCGCCTCACCCGCCTGTTCGTCGCGCACGGCGTCGGCAAGATCCGCCTCACCGGCGGCGAGCCGCTGCTGCGCAAGAACGTCGAGGAACTGATCGCGCAGTTGAGCGAGTTGCGCACGCCGGACGGCCGGGCGCTCGACCTGACGCTGACGACGAACGGCTCGCTGCTCGCGCGCAAGGCGCAGGCGCTGAAGGATGCCGGCCTGCAGCGCGTGACGGTCAGCCTGGACGCGCTCGACGACGCGATCTTCAGGCGCATGAACGACGTCGACTTCCCGGTCGCCGACGTGCTGCGCAGCATCGAGCGGGCGATGGAAGTCGGACTCGGCCCGGTGAAGATCAACATGGTCGTCAAGCGCGGCACGAACGACCACGAGATCGTGCGCATGGCGCGCCACTTTCGCGGCACGGGTGCGGTGTTGCGCTTCATCGAGTACATGGACGTCGGCGCGAGCAACGGCTGGCGGATGGACGAGGTGCTGGCTTCGACGGACGTCATCGCGCGGCTGCAGTCCGAGTTCGCGCTCGAGCCGATGCAGGCGCAGGCCATCGGCGAGACAGCGCAGCGCTGGCGCTATGTGGATGGCGCAGGTGAGATCGGCGTCATCTCGAGTGTCACCCAGGCGTTCTGCCGCGACTGCAACCGGGCCCGGCTGTCGACCGAGGGCAAGCTCTTCCTGTGCCTGTTCGCGACCCACGGCCACGACCTGCGCGCGCTGCTGCGCGGCGGCTTCAGCGACGAGCAGATCTCGGCCGCGATCGCGCCGATCTGGGCCAACCGCGGCGATCGCTACTCGGAGCTGCGCAGCGCGCTGCCGCGCGAGCATGGCCCGGATGGCGCCGCGCCAAAGCGCGTCGAGATGCACTACATAGGCGGATGAAGCTCTTCCCGCGCGCGGTTCGCGACCGGCTCGCCTGGGCCGCGGCGGCGAGCGTCGCGCTGCCGTGGCTGGCGGGCGCCTGGGTCAAGCGCGGCATCGAGTCCGAGATGCCGGTCGACCTCGCGCGCCGGGTGCTGCTGATCGACTATCTGGTTGCCGGCACGATCCTCGCCGCGCTATCGATGCTGCTCGCGGTCGCCGTCGGCTGCTGGGTGACGGCAGTGATGAAGGGGCCGCGCCGCACGGCCGATTCGTTCCCGGTCGACTCGCCGCGCCTTGGCCCGTGATCGCTCGCGCTGACATCACCGGACTCGTGCTCGCCGGAGGCCGCGGCAGCCGCATGGGCGGCGCCGACAAGGGCCTGCAGAGCTACCGGGGCATGCCGCTCGCGATGCATGCGATGCTGCGCCTCGCGCCGCAGGTCGGCCGCGTGATGATCAATGCCAATCGCAACCTCGCCGCCTACGAGTCGTTCGGTGCGCCGGTGTTCACCGACGCCAGCGGCGACTTCGCCGGGCCGCTCGCGGGCTTCGTCGCCGGACTCGAGCAGTGCGACACGCCCTACCTCGTCACCGTGCCGTGCGACTCGCCGCTCTTCCCGGACGACCTCGTCGAACGAATGGCGGCGGCGCTCGCCGGCGCGAAGGCCGAGATCGCCGTCGCCTGCGCGCCCGAAGCGGGCGAGATGCGCGCGCAGCCCGTGTTCTGCCTG
Source organism: uncultured Ideonella sp. (assembly GCA_964628305.1). GTDB lineage: Bacteria > Pseudomonadota > Gammaproteobacteria > Burkholderiales > Burkholderiaceae_C > CAIKUF01. Next base: position 1,400 of record CAZVNC010000396.1, on the reverse strand, counting down.
ATGAGCGCGGCGCTGCTCGAAAGCCTGGTGCTCTTCACGCGGGCGGGCGGCCGCAAGATCGACCGCTGGACGGCGCAGCATGCCTGCGTCGAAGTGCCGTTCGACGACGCGCGTGCGTTCGCCAACGCCAATACGCTGGCCGAGTTGCACGAGCTGCAGCAGTTGCCACGGGCGCGCGCGGATGACTGACGGCTTCGTGCTGCGACCGATGGGCGCGGCCGACCTGGCGGCCTACAAGGCGCTGCGCGACGCCGCGCTCGCGGAACGTCCGCAGGCCTTCACCTCGGACGCCGAGACCGAACTGCGGCGCCCGCCCGAGACGTATCTCGCGCGGCTCGCCGGTGCGGCCGACGGCGGCTGGCCGTTCACGCTCACCGCCTGGCATGGCGAACGCTTGATCGGTGCCGTCACCTGCGAGCGCGACGCGCGGGTCAAGGTCAGCCATGTGGGCAAGATCGTCGGCATGATGGTCGAGCCGCCCGCGCGCGGACGCGGCGTGGGGCGTGCGTTGCTCGAAGCCTGCATCGCGCGGGCGCGCGAACGCGGGCTGCTGATGCTGACGCTTTCGGTCACGAGCGACAACGCGGCGGCCGTCGATCTCTATGCCCGCACAGGCTTCGTTCGCTACGGCCGGTTGGAGCGCGCGATACGCGTCGGCGCGCACTTTCATCACAAGGACTTGATGGTGCTCGAACTCGACAAGAGAATCTGACCGATGAAGAGCCTCGTCCAGATCGCCGCCGAAGTCAGCGGCTACGACCCGAGCGCGCTGCCCGTCGCGCAGGCGCGCGAGTTCATCGCCCGCCTCGTGCCGCGCGTCACGGCGGTAGAGATGCTCCCGCTGCGCTCGGCGCTCGGCCGCGTGCTGGCGCGCGACGTGGTGTCGGCCTTCGATGTGCCGGCGCACGACAACGCGGCGATGGACGGCTATGCGTTGCGCGCCGCCGATCTGGCGGCCGTTGTGCCGACGCGGCTCGCGATGGCCGGCACCGGGCTCGCCGGCCAACCGTTCCGCGGCGACGTGCCAGCGGGACAGTGCCTTCGCATCACGACCGGCGCCGTGATGCCCGCCGGGCTCGACACCGTCGTGCCGCAGGAGTTCGTCCGCCTCGACGGCGATGCGATCATCGTGCCGCCCGCCGTGGTGCGCGCCGGCGACAACCGCCGATTCGCCGGCGAGGACCTTGCCGCAGGCGAGTCGGCGTTGCCGGCCGGGCGCGTGCTGCGCCCCGCCGATCTCGGCCTGATCGCCTCGCTCGGCCTCGCCGAGGTGCCGGTGTGGCGGCGCTTGCGCGTCGCGTTTTTCTCGACCGGAGACGAACTGCGATCGATCGGTCAGGCGCTCGACGAGGGCTGCGTCTACGACAGCAACCGCTACACGCTGTGGGGCATGCTGCAGC
>CAZVNC010000395.1:0-3175 GCA_964628305.1 uncultured Ideonella sp. | reverse complement strand
AGCGGCGGCAGGCGCAGGCTGAGCTTGAACGCGGTGTAGGGCCGCAGCACGTTGCCGGCGCTGCCGAGTTCGGGCAGGCCGTCGGCGCCGGTCACCGACAGCGTCGGCCGCCAGGTGCGCTCGAGCAGCGCCTGGAGCGGATCGGTCGTCGTCGGCAGGCTCGGCGCGCCGTCGGCGCCGCAGGCCCAGGGCATGCGCTTCCAGACCTCGTCGCCGAGAATCTTCGCCGTCGCGCGCGCCTGCTCGACGCGGACGGCCGGGATGTTGCAATGAAAGCTCTGCGGCAGCAGGCGGCCGGTCTTTGAATCCTCGAGCCGGTCGAGCACCTGGCGCAGGATGCGAAAGCTCGACGGCACGAGGCCGCTCGCGTCGCCCGAGTGGATGCCCTCGGTCAGGATCTCGACCTTCAGCACCCCGCTGACCATGCCGCGCAGCGAGGTCGTGAGCCAGAGCTGGTCGTAGTTGCCGGCGCCGGAGTCGAGGCAGACGACGAGGCTCACGCTGCCCAGGCGCGGCCGCAGCAGGTCGATGTAGGCCGGCAGGTCGACGCTGCCGCTTTCCTCACAGGTCTCGATCAGGCCGACGATGCGCGGGCGCGCGATGCCCTGGCGGTCGAGGGCGAGGATCGCGGTCACCGCAGCGTAGATCGCATAGCCGTCGTCGGCGCCGCCGCGACCGTAAAGCTTGCCGTCTTCGAGCTTCGGCGTCCACGGCCCGAGATCGCTGCGCCAGCCGGTGAACTCGGGCTGCTTGTCGAGGTGGCCGTAGATGCAGACCGTGTCGGTGCAGCCTGGCGTGGTCGCGGGGACTTCGAAGAAGATCACCGGCGTGCGGCCGGGAAGGCGGATCACCTCGAGTTTCATGCCGGCAACCTGCTTGCGTTCGACCCACGCGGCGGCGTCGCGCACGACGCGCTCGATCAGGCCGTGGCGCTCCCAGTCCGGATCGAACATCGGGCTCTTCGCCGGTATCGCGATGTAGTCGGTGAGCGCCGGGACGATTTCCTCGTCCCAGGTGCGGGCGGCGAAGGTGGCAAGGCCCTCGGCTTCGTCGGCCCGCAGCGGCAGGTTCGGATCGCGTGCGTTCATGGTTCGGTCCTTTCGGAGTGCAGCTGCGCTGCGTCGCCAGGTGATTGTGCGGCGCGCTCGGCAAGCCATCCGAGGAGGACTGCGAAGACCTCGTCCTGCTCGGGCTCGTTGAAGATCTCGTGGTACAGCGTATCGAAACATTGCGATCGCACCACGCCGGGCGGCGCGGCGTCGGCGAACGCCTGCGATCCGGCCGGCGCGACACAGCGGTCGCTGCCGGCCCACAGCAGCAGGGTCGGCACGCTCCAGCGCGGCGCGAGCGGCAAGGTCAGCGCGCCGGCGTCGACGATGAAGCGCGCCAGGCGCGGCGTGATGCGGTCGTGCACCAGCGGATCGGCGATGTAGGCGGCGACGACCGCCGCGTCGCGCGAGATCCACTCCGGCGCGAGGCCGTTCGAGACTGCGATTCCCGGCGCGAGCGGCCCGAGCACGGCGAGCAAGGCGCGCTGCCCGCCGCTCATGCCGGTGTCCAGCGCCGGTGAGGACAGCACGAGGCCATCGACCGCGCGATGCCAGGCTGCGGGCTGCGCTTGCAGGCCCTCGGCGACGAAGCGCGCCGCGATCAACCCGCCCATGCTGTGCCCGAGCAGGATCAGCGGGCCGCCGCGCTCGCCGCGCACGGCGTCGATGACGCGCGCCAGATCGAACAGCAAGCTGTCCCTGCGCCCGACCGAACCGCGCGCCCCTTCGGACTGTCCGTGTCCGCGCTGGTCGTAGCCCGCGACCTGCCAGCCGGCCGCATTGAGCCGCATCGCCACTCGGTCGTAGCGGCCGATGTGCTCGCCCAGACCGTGAACGACGAGCAGCGTGCCTTTCGTCTCGCCGGTGCACGGCCAGTCGCAGCGGTGAAGCAGCAGGCCGTCCGAGGCCGCGAACCTGGAGAGGACAGGGCTCATGCGCGCCATAGTGTAGATGGACCGGGCCGGACGGCATTCGCAGACGACGCAGCATCTGAGCCTGCGCCTGCAAGAACAGACGTTTCGCGAGCTGAAGCAAATGCTCGCGCACGCGCAGGCCCGGCTCGATCGGGGTTGGCGCGCCCGCACCTGACGCGGCGGCGCGACGCGAATTTCGTGCCGGGCCATCCGCTACCATTGGCGACCGCGCGAGTCGCCAGCTTTGCTGGTGCGCGCGAGCCTCTTCGGGCCAGGTCGAGACTGCTGCGTCAGCGCTTTCGCCGCCGAAGCCCGATGCCCGAGAATCGGCCCCTGAATGACATTCTTGCGATCTGTACTTTCCCGCCCCCTGCGGCTGGCGCTTGCCGCGCTCGGCGTGTCACTCTCGATGCTGGCGACTCCGGTCGCCGCCCAGTCTTCGCTCGGCGCCGCGTTCGGCAACGCGATGACGCCGCCGACGACGACCGACTCCGGCTCGCAAAACGACACCACGGTCGACCCGCGCGCACTGACCGGCACCCAGCCGATCACGAGCCCGCAAATGCCGGCACCGATCGTCAACAACCCGCTCACCGCAACGCAGCGCGCGCCATCCGCGGGAAAAGCACCGACCCAACAGCAGCCCGCAGCGCCGCAACGGCCAAGCGAGTTCCAGCGCTTCGTCCAGACCGCCACCGGGCGCCTGTTGCCGGTGTTCGGCGCGAGCTTCTTCGGCGCGCCGGCCGACACCTTCACGCCCGTCGACAACGTGCCGGTCTCGGCCGACTACACGGTCGGCCCGGGCGACGAGATCGTGGTTCGGGCCTGGGGCTCGATCGACATCGACTTTCGCGCCATCGTCGACAGGAACGGGCAGATCAGCCTGCCGCGCATCGGCACTTTCTCGGTCGCCGGTGTGCGCGCGGCGGACCTCGAGCGGCACCTGCGCGAGCAGATCGGGCGCCTGTACACGGGGTTCCGGCTGAACGTCAGCCTCGGCCAGATGCGCGGCGTGCGGGTCTTCGTCGTTGGGCCGGCGCAAATGCCGGGCGTGTTCACGCTCAGCGGCCAGGCGACGCTGCTGTCGGCGGTCGTCGCCGCGGGCGGGCCGGCGGCGCAGGGATCGATGCGGCGGATCAGCCTGCGCCGCGACGGCCAGATCGTCTCCGAGCTCGACATGTACGGCTTCCTCGTGCGCGGCGACAAGTCCAA
>CAZVNC010000394.1:0-3185 GCA_964628305.1 uncultured Ideonella sp. | reverse complement strand
CCGCTCGCGGCCGGATCATGGACGCCGACTTCGCCGCTGAAACGGCGAACCTGTCACGCGCTCAGATCCTGCAGCAGGCGGGCACCGCGATGGTCGCGCAGGCGAACCAGCAACCGCAAAGCGTGCTCGCGCTGCTGCGAAACTGAAGATCCGCCGCGCTCAAGTTCGGGCGCGCCGCACCGAAACCCGATGAACGCGGTTCAGCAGTGAACCCGCGGCATCGGGTTTTTTCGTGCCGCACTTGGCTTTACGCGACAGCCTCCCACCGACCCCCCCAGCGCGATCATGACCACCATCAGTTCTCCCGGCATCGGCAGCGGGCTCGACGTCAATTCGATCATCAGCCAGTTGCTTGCGATCGAGCGCCAGCCGATCGTCGCGCTGCAGAGCAAGGCGACGCAGATCCAGGCCAGGATTTCGGAGTACGGCAAGCTGCAGAGCCTGACCTCGGCGTTTCGCGACGCCGCGTCGGCGCTGACCAAGAACGAGACCTGGGGCCAGACCGTCGGCACGTCGTCCAATGCCGCGGCAGTCGCGATCACCGTTCAGAGCGGTGCAGCCGTCGGCAACTATTCGCTGCAGGTGCAGGCGCTCGCCACCGCGCAGTCGCTCGCCTCGGGCGTGTTCGCTTCGACGAACGAGGCGCCCGGCGCCGGCACGCTGCACATCGAACTCGGCAGTTGGGGGCCGGGACAGACGACGTTCACGCCCAAGAGCGGTGCGGCGGCGGTCGACATCGCGATCGAGGCGACCGACACCCTCGCCCAGGTGCGCGACAAGATCAACGCCGCGAACGCCGGCGTCACGGCGACGGTGCTGAACGACGGCAGCGGCGCGCGCCTGCTGATGCGCTCTAGCGCAACCGGCACCGAGAGCGCGTTTCGCACCAGCGGCATGAGCGCGTTCGCGTTCGATCCGTCGTCGGGGCCGGGTGCGATGACGCAGACCCAGGCCGCCGGCAACGCCGCGGCGACGATCGACGGCCTGGCGATCACTTCGCAGTCCAACACGCTCGCGAATCTGGTCGATGGCATCACGCTCACGCTCGGCCAGATCACGACGGCTCCGGTCGAACTCGCCGTCGTGCAGGACAACGACGCGCTGAAGAAGGCTGTGCAGACCTTTGCCGACGCCTACAACGCGCTCGCGACGCTGATCGCCGGCCAGGTCAAGTACGACGCCGGCAGCAAGACGGCCGGGCCGCTGCAAGGCGACAGCAGCGCGGTCGGCATCCAGCGCCAGTTGCGGGCGATGATGGGGACGAGCTCGGGTGCGTCGAGCGTCTTCGGCCGCCTGTCGGACGTCGGCCTCGAGATGCAGGCCAACGGCAGCGTGAAGGTGAACGCCGGCAAGCTCGATGCGGCGCTTGCCAATCTGCCCGAGATGAAGAAGTTCTTCGCCAACAGCGACATCGCCGTTCCGGGCAACAACGGCATCGCACGCCAGTTCTACACGCTGACCGATGCGATGCTCGGCGTCGACGGCACGCTGACAACGCGCACCGACAGCCTGCAGCAGGGCATCGAACGCAACGAGGCCGACCAGGAACGTCTCGAGCAGCGCGTCGAGCAGGTCGAGAAGCGGCTGCGCGCGCAGTACACCGCGCTCGACACCACGCTCGGCCGCCTCTCCGGCATCAGCAGCTACGTCTCGCAGCAGATGGCGATGCTGAACAGCAGCAACCTCTACGGCAACAAGAACTGATTTGCGCCGCCGCGGCGCCAGCGTGTGCGCATTTCATGCGGCGTGGCCTCTGCTGCTTCGCTGCCAACGCCCCGCCAACTGCGCGCCGGCCTCTTGACGCCGAGTCGACGCGGCTGTCCGCCGGCGCTCGACGCAGCGCTGAAGACAGGCAGCGAAGCGTCGCCGGCTTGCTCAAGTCATACCGGTCGTCGCCGATATTCAAACCACCCGCCACGATCGAAAGTCAGCCCCGGAATGTTCGCGACCGCAGTCCCCCGCAACGCTTCCAATGCCTACCATAGCGTCGGCATGGAAACCAGTGTCTCGAGTGCATCTCCGCATCGGCTCGTCGCGATGCTGTTCGATGGCTTGAGCGATGCGCTGGCGCGCGCACGGGGCGCGATGCAGGCCGGACAGATCGCCGAGAAGGGCCGCGCGATCGGTCACGCGGTGCGGATCGTCGAGGAGGGGCTGCGGTCGTCGCTGAACCTGCAAGACGGCGGTACGGTCGCCGCCGATCTGAACCGGCTCTACGGCTACATCGCACTGCGCCTCACGCACGCCAATCTGCGCAACGATCCGGCCGCGCTGCAGGAGTGCAGCGACCTTATCGAACCGGTGCGAAGCGCGTGGCTCGCGATCGACCCGGCACGTGCGAGCGCGGCGCGATGAGCGCCGACCGCGAAGCCCCGACCCCGACACCTGGAGCCCGCATGAATTCAGCGCTGCTGAACTACTACGAAGCCATCGAGCAGGCCAGCCACGAGATGCTGGAAGCGGCGCGCACCGGCAACTGGGACCATGTGGTCAAGCTCGAGGGCGCGTGCGCGCTGCTCATCTCGCAGCTCAAGCACGCCGCCGTCGAGCACAAGCTCGGGCCGGAAGAGGCGAAGATCAAGTCGCGCATCATGCAGCGCATCCTGCTCAACGATGCCGAGCTGCGCCACCTCGCCGAGCCCTGGCTCGAGGATCTGGACGACCTGCTCGCCGGGCGGCCGAAGACGCTGCACTGAAGCTTGCCTCTGGGCGGCGATGGACACCCTGCCGATGCCGCTGGAGGCGATCGCCGCCGCCAGCGGCGGCCTGGAGGCCTTTCGCCTCGCGACGCCGACCGAGATCGCCGCCACGCTGCGTCGGCTGCAGGATGGCAACGTGCTCGTCAACCTGAACGGCCCGCACGGCAGCGTCTACACGACCTCGCTGTGGACGGCCGACGCCGAGCGCGGCGCGCTCTCCTTCGCCGCCGACGCCAGCGATCCGCAGTTGCAGGCGGTGCTCGAAGGCGGCGAGGCGGTCGCCGTCGCCTACCTCGACAAGGTCAAGATCCAGTTCGACGTCGGCCACTTCGTCCTCGTCCACGGCGCGCGCAGTTGCGCGCTGACGAGCAGTTATCCGCACGAGCTTTTCCGATTCCAGCGCCGCGAGAGCTTTCGCGTCCGCCCGTTGCTGCGCGACGCGCCGCTCGCAAGGCTGCCACACCCGATGATCCCGGACATGGCGCT
>CAZVNC010000393.1:1198-3189 GCA_964628305.1 uncultured Ideonella sp. | reverse complement strand
ACTCCTCGATGAAGGTCTCGAGCTGGATCGCGATGCGGTCGATGTCGCGCGCGAAGCGGTTGTAGGCGATCACGGCCGGAATGGCGGCAAACAGGCCGATCGCGGTCGCGACGAGCGCCTCGGCGATGCCCGGCGCGACGGTCGCGAGCGTCACCTGCTGCAGATTGGACAGGCCGATGAACGCATGCATGATGCCCCAGACGGTGCCGAAGAGGCCCACGTACGGCGACACCGAGCCGACCGAGGCGAGGAACGACAAATTGGTCTCGATCACGTCGAGCTCGCGCTGGAAGCTCGCGCGCATCGCGCGCCGCGCGCCGTCGAGCAGCATGCCGGCGTCGGCGACGCGCTTCTCGCGCAGCTTCATGAACTCGCGCATGCCGGAGGCGAAGATGCGCTCCATCGGCGACGAAGAAGCCTTCTGCGCGGCGTCGGCGTAAAGGTCGTTCAGGCTCTTGCCGGCCCAGAACTCGCGCTCGAAGTCGTCGTTGCCGGCGCGCACCTTGCGCAGCGCGACCATCTTGGCAAAGATCGCGCTCCAGCTCGCGAGCGAGACGATCAAGAGCCCCGCCATCACGATCTGCACGATGAGGCTCGCGTGCAGCACGAGCGTGACGATGGAGAGGTCCTGGTTCATGCGGTGGCGTGCAGGCCCGGGTCGGGCAGGGTGATCGGGAAGCGCCGCGGGCGCAGGCTCGCGGCGTCGACGCAGGCGATGCGGATCGTTCCTTCGGCCAGCAGCGCGTCGCCGCGCCACGCCTGCTGCGCGATCAGCATCGTCGCGCGGCCCGCTTCGCGCACATCGACCGTGATGCACAGCGAGTCGTCGAGCCGCGCCGGCGACAGATAGCGCACCGTGGTGTCCGAGACGACGAAGATCGCGCCCGTCTCGTCGCGCAGCCGCTGCTGCGAGTGGCCGAACGAGCGCAGCCACTCGGTGCGCGCGCGCTCGAAGAACTTCAGGTAGTTGGCATAGAAGACGACGCCGCCCGCATCGGTGTCCTCCCAGTACACGCGCAGCGTGTGAATGTAGGTGGACGGCGAGGGGGGCAATGTCATCGGCGAAGCGCGGGGTTCGCGGGTCATTATGCGCGAGCAGCAGCGGCGGCCACCGCGGCCGCCGCTGCTGTCGCCACCGGGCGCTGTGACCAGTAGAGCACGGCTGCGATCAGCCCGAGCAACAGCGCCGCGCCCAGCACGAACACGAGCCGCCGCCGGTCGCGCGGTGCGCTTGCGGGCGACGCGGCGAGCCGCGCGGGTGGCACCTCTGCGCCGTCCGCGCGATCGTCCTGATACCGGCGCAGCGCGCGTGCCATCGCTGCGGCCGAGGGGTAGCGGCCGTCGGGGTTCTTCGTCATCGCGCGCGCGGCGATGTGTGCGAGCGATGCCGGCACGCCGGGGGCGATCTCGTTCGCCGGCGGTGGCACGTGTTCGAGCACCGCGCGCTGGATCTGCGCCAGCTCCCGGCCCTGGAACGGGCGCTCGCCGGTCAGCAACTCGTAGAGCACGACGCCGAGCGAGAACACGTCGCAGCGCGCGTCGGCCGGCTGCTGCAGGATCTGCTCGGGCGCCATGTAGTAGGGCGAGCCGCCGCAGACCTCCGCTTCGAGGGCGGTGTCGAGCTGGTGCGTCAGACGCGCGATGCCGAAGTCGAGCACGCGCGGCTGGCTGCGCCCGACCATGAAGATGTTGGCCGGCTTGATGTCGCGATGGACGACACCGTGCGCGTGCGCGTAGGCCAGCGCGTCGGCCACCTTGGCGGCAAGCTGCGCGGCCTGCGCCGGCGTCGGCCGCCAGCCTTCGTCGCGCAACTGGCGCAGATCGACGCCCTTGAGCAATTCCATCGCGATGTAGGCGCCGCGTTCGGCGAGGCCGGCGTCGAACACGGTGACGATGTTCGGATGCGACAGCGCGGCCGCCGCGCGCGCCTCGTTCATGAAGAGCGCGCTGAAAGACTCGCGCTCGGCGGGCGGCACCTCGACGTGCACGGT
>CAZVNC010000393.1:0-1188 GCA_964628305.1 uncultured Ideonella sp. | reverse complement strand
CCGAGCCCGCCTTCGCCGATGCGGTACTTCAGGTCATAGCGCGCGATGTGCCCGATGCTCGGCAGATCGCCCGCCGCCACCGCGGGCGGATTGGTCGAGAACACGGCGCGCGGCCCGGTGACGAGGTCGGCATCGCCGTCGCTCCAGCCGGCCAGGCCGGGCAGGCTCGCCTGCGGCCCCGGCGTCAGGTCTTCCTGCGCCGGTTCGGGCGCCGCACGAGTGGGTCTCACGGCGCGCGCCGGCACCTCACAGTACCGCGGCCAGCCGGCGCACGGCTTCCTGCAATTGCGGCATCGAACTCGCGTACGACAGGCGCACGAACCGTTCGCTTGCGGCGCGGCCGAAATCGCGCCCCGGTGTGATCGCGACGTGCGCGCGGCGCATCATGTCGAACGCGAAATCCCAACTGCTCGCGGCGTGTTTCGAGACGTCGGCCCAGGCGTAGAACGCGCCGTCGGGCAGGACCGGCACCGCGAGCCCGAGGGCGTCGAGCGCGGGCACCAGAAAGTCGCGCCGAGCTCGGAACTCGGCACGCCGGTGCTCGTATTCGGTGATCGCTTCGGGCTCGAAGCAGGCGAGCGCGGCGTGCTGCGCGATCGACGACGGGCAGATGTAGAGGTTCTGTGCCAGCCGCTCGATCGGCGCGACGAGCGCCTCGGGAACGACCATCCAGCCCAGGCGCCAGCCGGTCATGCCGAAGTACTTCGAGAAGCTGTTGATCGAGATCACGTCGCCCTGCACGGCGTGCGCGAGTGCGCTGCGGCCGTAGGCGTCGTCGAAGCTCAGCGCCAGATAGATCTCGTCGACGATCGTGAAGCCGCCGCGCGCCCGCACCGCCTGCACGATGCGGCCCATCTCGCCGGGTGCGATCGAGGTGCCGGTCGGGTTCGACGGCGACGCAAGCAGCACGCCCGCGGTGCGCGCCGTCCAAGCCGCCTCGACGCCCGCCGCATCGAGCTGGAAGCGCTGCGCTGCGCTCGCCGGCAACAGCACCGGCACGCCGTCGGCGGCGGCGACGAAATGCCGGTTGCACGGATAGCTCGGGTCGGGCATCAGCACCTCGTCGCCGCGTTCGACGAGGGCGAGGCAGGCGAGCTGCAGCGCGGCCGACGCACCGGCGGTGACGATGATGCGTTGGGCGGGAATGTCGAGCCCGAAGCGTTGCGCGTACCAGCGGCTGATGCGCTC
>CAZVNC010000392.1:792-3190 GCA_964628305.1 uncultured Ideonella sp. | reverse complement strand
GGCGCCGGATGCGCCCGGCGAGCAGCAGCACGCTGCCCGAGATCAGCATCGCGACAACGAGCGCGGCGACCCACTCGATCAACTGGCCCGGCTGGCGCGACGCGAGCAGCAGCACGGTCGCCATCGCCGACGGCCCGGCGAGCAGCGGCACGGCGAGCGGGAAGATCAGCGGCTCGCGGCCCTGCGGCAGGCCGTAGGCCGCCGATCCCGACGAGAAGATCATGCGGATCGCGATGATCAGCAGGATCACGCCACCGGCCACCTCGAGCGAACGCTCCGACAGATGCATCAGGCGCAGGAAGCCGCCGCCGAAGATCATGAAGCCGAACAGCACGAGAAAGGCAATGCCGACCTCGCGCACCGCGACCCGGCGCCGCCGCTCGGGTGCGACGCCGCGCATGATCGGGATGAAGATCGGCAGGCTGCCGAGCGGGTCGAGCACCAGCAGCAACAGCACGAGGGCGGAGACGAAGCTGTGTTCCACGCTGCGGGTGCGGGGGAATCGATGCGCCGCTCAGCGCCCGCGCAGGAACAATGCGTCGAGCTCGCGCAAGCTCACCTGGCGCCACGTCGGCCGGCCGTGATTGCACTGGTCGGAGCGCTCGGTGCGCTCCATGTCGCGCAGCAGCGCGTTCATCTCGGCCAGCGTGAGCTGGCGGTTCGCGCGCACCGCGCCGTGGCAGGCCATCGTCGACAGCAGCTCGTTTCGGGCTCGCTGCAGCACGCTCGTCGCGTCGTACTGCGCGAGCTCGGCGAGCACGCTGCGCGCGAGCGCGGCACCGTCGCCGCCCGCAAGCGCCGCGGGCAGGCTGCGCACCGCGAGCTTGCCGGCGGCAAGCGGCGTCACGTCGAGCCCGAGCGCGCGCAGGTTGGCGGCCTGCGATTCCGCGGTCGCGATCTCCTGCGCCGTGGCGGCGAACACGAGCGGGATCAGCAGCGACTGCGTCTCGATGCCGCTCGCCTCCATGCCCGCCTTCAGCCGCTCGTAGACGACGCGCTCGTGCGCGGCGTGCATGTCGACGATGACGAGCCCGGCGTCGTTCTCGGCCAGCACGTAGACGCCGCCGAGTTGCGCGAGCGCCCGTCCTAGCGGCCAGGAGCCCGGCGCGGCCGTCGCATCGATCGCACCCTCGCGCTCCTGCGGCGTGGCATCCGCCAGCCCATCCACGCGCCACGCAGCCGGCGCTTGCTGTGCATACAGGACCGCGAGTTGCTCGAGCGCCAGGCCGGCCTGGACCGGCGCCGGCCGCCAGGCCGCGCCAAGCAGCGTCGCCGATGGCGGCGGCCCGGCCGTTGCAAGCGAGTCGAAGGCGTCGTCCAGCGCGCGGGTCGGCGCAAGCGCCGTCTCGACCGCGTGGCGCAAGCCCTGATGCACCTCGCGGGCGTTGCGAAACCGGACCTCGATCTTCGTCGGGTGCACGTTCACGTCGACGCTGTCGGGCGCGATCTCGATGCGGATCAGATAGCTCGGCTGGCGCGCGCCGTGCAGCACGTCCTCGTAGGCCGAGCGCACGCCGTGCGCAAGCAGCTTGTCGCGCACGAAGCGGCCGTTGACGTAGAGGTACTGGTGGTCGGCACGCGCGCGCGCCGCGTCGGCCGTGCCGGCCCGGCCGGTGATGCGCAGCAGGCCCAGATCGAGATCGACGCTGCGGCTGTGCGCGATGAAGTCCTCGCCCAGCACGTCGCGCGTGCGCTGCCCCCCGTCACCCGGGGCGGCGCGCCATTGCTGCTGCAGTTTGCCGTCGTGCCAGACGGCAAAGCCGACGTCGGGGCGCGCGAGCGCGTGGCGGCGCACCGCTTCGAGCGCGTGGGCCAGCTCGGTGTGCTCGGTCTTCAGGAACTTGCGCCGCGCGGGCGTCGCGAAGAACAGCTCGCGCACCTCGACGCTCGTGCCGGTGCCGCGCGCCGCGGGCGCGAGCTCGCCGCTGCGGGCGTCGATGCGCGTCGCCTGCGGCGCACCCGCGGCGCGGCTCGTGATCGAGAGTTCGGCGACCGACGCGATCGCCGCCAGCGCCTCGCCGCGAAAACCCATCGTCGCGACGCTCTCCAGATCGGCAAGCGTCGCGATCTTGCTCGTCGCATGGCGGCGCAGCGCAAGCGCGAGTTCGTCCGCCGCGATGCCGGCACCGTTGTCCTCGACGACGATCGCGCGCACGCCGCCGCCCGCCAGGCGCACCGTGACCTCGGTCGCCCCGGCATCGAGTGCGTTGTCGAGCAGCTCGCGCACCACCGAGGCCGGACGCTCGACGACCTCGCCGGCCGCGATCTGGCTCACGAGTTCATCGGGCAGTTCGCGGATCGACCGGCGCGGGGCATTCTTTGGCGAGAGCATCGTGGCGCATTGTAGGAATGCCGCGGCGCCGATAATGCGCCGCCATGGATCTCCTTGCCTACCTGA
>CAZVNC010000392.1:0-782 GCA_964628305.1 uncultured Ideonella sp. | reverse complement strand
ACTTCATCCTGCACGTCGACCGCCATCTGTTCGAGTTCGTGCAGAACTACGGCGCCTGGGTCTACGCGCTGCTGTTCCTGATCATCTTCGTCGAGACCGGCGTCGTCGTGATGCCCTTTCTGCCGGGGGATTCGCTGCTGTTCGTGGTCGGCGCGATGTGCGGCCTGGGCATGATGAGCCTGCCGCTGTCGATCGGGCTGCTGACGGCGGCGGCGATCCTCGGTGACCAGTGCAACTACTCGATCGGGCGCCACTTCGGACCGCGCGTCTTCAAGTGGGAGAACTCGCGCTGGTTCAATAGGCACGCCTTCGATCGCGCGCACGCGTTCTACGAGACCTACGGCGGCATCACGATCGTCGTCGCGCGCTTCCTGCCCTTCTTGCGTACCTTCGCGCCGTTCGTCGCGGGGGTCGCCGAGATGACACGCAGCACCTTCACGCTCTACAACGTCGGCGGCGCAGCGCTCTGGGTCGGCGGCATCGCGACCACCGGCTACCTCTTCGGCAACCTGCCGTGGGTCAAGGAGCATCTGGACAAGATCATCTGGGCGGCGATCCTGATCCCCGGACTGGTCGTGATGTTCGGCGCCTGGCGGGCGCGGCGCAAGGCGGCTCTGGCGCACGATGCGTAACCGTTCATCGGCGCCTGCACGCGCCGCGCCGCGAGGGTCGGCGCGGATGCGATCGGCGATGCGATCGGCTACCCTAGTGCAGCGTTCGACGCTACTCGGCACATAAAGCCGCGTCTTTGCCGCCCTGGCGGCGTGGCAAATCCTCGCGAT
>CAZVNC010000391.1:0-3192 GCA_964628305.1 uncultured Ideonella sp. | reverse complement strand
GCCGCCGAGGTTGGCGCCCTGGCCGGGGTTCACGCTGGTGACGAAGAAGGTCATCTTCTCCTGCGGCGTGGAGGGCGGCGTCGCGCAGGCGGCGAGCAGCGCGATCGATGCGAGGGCGGTGATGCGGATCGGGGTGCTGAGCTTCAAGGTCGCCTCCTGCGGCTGGTGGTTGCGGGAGGTCAGACTAACCGATGTATCGCCGCGCTGCACGCACTGCGACTCGACTGCGTGCGCACAGACACCGCCGCACCGCTGGCGGAGCAGGAGGCCAAACCGTGGATGTAGCGGCGCTGCTGCTAGAGAGATGCGATCAGGCAGCCGCGCCGCCTGGCACTCTTGGCACGCATGGCCTCGCCCCCTGTCGCTGCGACAGCGGACGCAACTGCATCGCCCGGGCGAACGACACCAACCGAGACGAGGACCGAAATCTGCTTGTCCGGCCCTCCCTTGGCGTGTGCAATGCTCAACTGCGCGATCTTCGCGCGGATGCGTTCCGCCACCACCCAGGCGGCTGGAAAGTCGGTGTAGGGAAGGATTACGACGAATTCATCGCCGCCCTTTCGATAGGTGAGGTCCGTTTCGCGCGCCAACGCCTGCAAGGCTGCGGCGACAGCCTGAAGGGCCAGGTCCCCAGCCCTGTCGCCATACAGCTTGTTGTATTCGCCAAAGTGGTCCACGTCGATGAACAGCACGGCACACGTCGCCCATCGACTGCCGGGATTGCCGACGATCAGCGGCTCGACCTCTGCCAAGGCGCGGCGGTTGGCCAGACCGGTGAGCGCGTCGGTGCGCGCCTCGGCATGAAGGCGTCGGTTTACTTCCTGGAGTTCGTGCAGCGCTTGGCTGCGCGCACGGTAGTCGCCCAACTCTCGCACAGCGTCGGCGCTGTAGACCACGGCCTGTTGTCGTCCACGAATCTTGGCAACGAATACTGCAATGTCGACCTCCTGGACGACCGCATCGACTTGCCTCTTCCCGCCCAGTGTGACGCCGATCGACGCCGTGATTGCCAGGGGGTCAGCGGATTCATCTTCCAGAGCAAGTTCCAGCCGCACCAGTCGGCCGATGAGTTCGAGCAGAGACGGCGTCAGCGAGCCTGGGATCATCGCCATGAACTCGTCGCCACCGATTCGCCAGACCTCGGCGCCGTCGGGCAGTGTGGCGGTCAAGTGCGCGGCGAAGGCCTTCAACACGCGATTGCCCGAATCGTGACCGAAGCCGTCGTTCACACTCTTGAATTGATCAAGGTCGACCGAGCAGACGACACACTCCGGCAACTCTCGCAGAGCGTGTTCCAGACGGCGCATGCACTGCGTGCGGTTGCCCACGCCGGTCACCGGGTCGGTCACGCTCAGTCGTGCAAGCTCGTCGAGCTGCTGCCGATGTGCAGTGGCGTCGACCAGAGACAAGGCCATACCCTTTACGCGAGGATGCCGCGTAAGGTTGACGCCCTGGCACTCGATCCACACGCCCCGGCCGTCCGCGTGTCGGAACTCCGCGTCGAAAAACATCGTCATCGGCGGCTCGGTAGCGGACAGCGCTGCCCGATAGCCGGCAAACGCGTCCCGTGCCAGCGGCGACACGAGTTCATCAAGCACCAGCCCGACCGGATCAGACCCGAATAGGCGCACGGCGCCGGCATTCGCAAACGCCACGAGTCCGCGCGCGCCAACAACGACGATTGCCGCGGGCGTCAGGTTCAGCAGCGCGTCCTCCAACGATCTCGACTCGACGGATTGCATACGGGTGAAATTGTTCTATTCAATGGCACCCGCTGACGGATCGAAGTGGACCGGGTTGCGACCGCATTTCCGGCGCTACCTCACGCCCCCGACACGAGGTGACGCCTCTCAGGTCTGCAAACCACGCAACTCGCGCAACGTCACCGACAGCATCGCCAGATCGGCCGCCGGCGCGGCGCGCAGTTCGGCCAGCAGTTGCGCCGCGCGCTGCAGCGCGCGCCCGTTCGCGCTCTGCCACGCATCGACGCGCTCGGCCGCCGGCGTGCCGCTCGCGCCGCTGGCGAGGACGGCGACCGTGATTGCGCGCTGCAGACCCGACAGATCGTCCTGCATCGCGACCTTGGCGAGATTGCGCCAGTGCTGGTCGCCGGGCAAGGCGCCGATCTTGTCGTGCAGCCACGGCAGGCCGAGGCGGTTGCCGATGTCGAAGTAGATCGCGGCGACGAGTTCGACCGCCTCGCCGGCGTCGGCCGCGACCTCGGCGATGTCGAGCATCGCATGCAGCGAGTCGAAGGTCGCGACGCGCAGCGCCAGGTCGCGCGGCACGCCTTCGGCCTCGTAGTGCTGGACGACGGCCTCGACGCCGGGGTTCGCATCGGCGCTGTGCAGTTCACGCAGCCGGGCCCCGAGCGCCTCGACACCGGGCTGGAAGTAGGCG
Organism: uncultured Ideonella sp.; assembly: GCA_964628305.1. GTDB lineage: Bacteria > Pseudomonadota > Gammaproteobacteria > Burkholderiales > Burkholderiaceae_C > CAIKUF01. Next base: position 792 of record CAZVNC010000391.1, on the reverse strand, counting down.
ACGGTGTCGGCCATGTCGTCGGCGAGCCGCCGCGAGCGCAGCAGCCAGGTCGTGCCGCGCTCGAGCTGGGCGCTGGTGTGGATCAGCATGCGCGCCTGCACTTCGTCGGCAACCCGGTTGTCGAGTGCCTCGATCGCGTGCCACATCGGCACCAGGCCGAAGATGTCGCGGCTCATCAGGTAGGCGCGCACGACCTCGTGGGCGCGCGCGCCGGTCGACTCGACGAGCCGGTAGACGTAGGTGCTGCCGACGCGGTTGAGCATGCTGTTGATGACGTAGGTGGCGATGATCTCGCGCCCGAGCGGATGGCGCGGCATCCACTGCGTGAAGCGCTCGCGAAGCCGCTTCGGGAAGTAGCGCGTCAGCGTGACCGCGAGCCGCGGATCGTCGGGCAGCGGCGACGCGAGCAACTCGTCGTAGAGCCAGATCTTGCTGTAGGCGAGCAGCACGGCGCGCTCGGGCGTCGTCAGGCCGAGGCCCTGGGCACGGCGCTCGGCGAGCTGTTCGTCGCTCGGCAGGTACTCGATCGCACGGTTCAGGCGGCCGGCCTTCTCGAGGAACTGCATGAAGCGCGACTGGGCGTCGAGCATCTGCGGCGCGATGCGGCCGGTGACCGAGAGCACCTGGGTCTGGAAGACGTTGTCGCGCAGCACGAGGGCGGCGACCTCGTCCGTCATCTCGGGCAGCAGCGCATTGCGCTGCTTCTCGGTCATCTCGCCCTCAGCAACCGGCAGCCCGAGCAGGATCTTGATGTTGACCTCGTGATCCGAGGTGTCGACGCCGGCCGAGTTG
>CAZVNC010000390.1:0-3205 GCA_964628305.1 uncultured Ideonella sp. | reverse complement strand
CGAGAAGGGCCTGCGCCGCGCGGCGCAGGGAGGGACCGACGGCCTGCGCGTCATCATGATGTGCGAGATCCCGAGCAACGCGCTGCTCGCCGACGAATTCCTCGAGCACTTCGACGGCATGTCGATCGGCTCGAACGACCTGACGCAGCTCACACTCGGCCTGGATCGCGACTCGGGGCTCGAACTGCTGGCGCACGATTTCGACGAGCGCGACCCGGCCGTCAAGGCCCTCATCTCGCGCGCGATAAAGGCCTGCCGCAGCCGCGGGCGCTATGTCGGCATCTGCGGACAGGGGCCGAGCGACCATCCTGACTTCGCCGAGTGGCTGGCCGACGAGGGGATAGAGTCGATCTCGCTCAATCCGGACAGCGTGGTTGCGACCTGGCGCCGTCTGGCGTCGCGCTGAAGCTAGCGCGTCCGCAACCGCAGCGCCAACGGTCGAATGAGCGCCGCGGCATCGAACCCGAAGTCCCGGCCGGGAGCAGTGTTCGAGCGGCGGCTGCACCGGATCTACGGCGGCTTCACGATCGGCTTCATCGTCTTCGTCGTCGGGCTCGGGCTGCTCGAGCATCTCGGCCTGCCCGACAACTGGATCGGCCTCATCTTTCTGGTCGCGACGGTGCTGCTGTTCGCGTTCATCGGCATCTTCAGCCGCACCACCAACGCGGTCGAATACTACGTCGCGGGGCGGCGCGTGCCGGCGCTCTACAACGGCATGGCGACCGGCGCCGACTGGATGTCGACCGCCTCCTTCATCGGCCTCGCCGGCACCTTGTACCTGCAGGGTTTCTCGGGCACCGCGAGCGACCCCGGCGGGCTTGCCTTCGTCCTCGGCTGGACCGGCGGCTACTGCCTCGTCGCGCTGCTGCTCGCGCCCTACCTGCGCAGCTTCGGCCAGTACACGATTCCGGACTTCCTCGGCCAGCGCTTCGGCGGCAGCCTGCCGCGCCTGATCGGCGCCTTCGCCGCGATCCTGTGCTCGTTCACCTACGTCGTCGCCCAGATCTACGGCGTCGGTCTGATCACGACGCATCTGACCGGCGTCGCATTCGAGCTCGGCATCTTTCTGGGCCTCGGCGCGATCTTGCTGTGCTCGTTCCTCGGCGGCATGCGTGCCGTCACGTGGACGCAGGTCAGCCAGTACATCATCATCATCCTCGCCTACCTGATTCCGGTCGTCTGGCTTTCGGTGAAGCAGACCGGCGTGCCGATCCCGCAGCTCGTCTACGGCACGCAGATGCAGAAGGTCAGCGCACGCGAAAAGGAGCTGCTTGCCGACCCGAAGGAACGGGCCGTGATCGCGGCGTTTGCCGCGCGGGCGAGCGAGACGCAGCGCAGGCTGGCCGATGTCCCGGCCGCTCTTGCCGCCGAGCGCGCGCGGGCCGAACGTGCGCTCGCGGACCTGAAGGCCGGCAATGCACCGCTCGCCCAGATCCAGACCGCCGAGAAGGTCTTGCGCCGCCTGCCGCACTCGCCCGAGGCTGCGCGCGAGCTGTGGACGAAATCGCGGGATGCCGATCTGGCGCGCGCCAAGCCGCTCGCCGGCATGCCGCCTCATGCGCAGGCGTTCGCCGGCGACCCGCAAGGCAGCGCCGCTGAGCGCCGCATGTTCGACGACTCGCGGCGCAACTTCCTGGCCCTCGTCTTCTGCCTGATGGTCGGCACGGCCGCGCTGCCGCACATCCTGGCACGTTCCTACACGACGCCGTCGGTGCGTCAGGCGCGCGAAGCAGTGACGTGGACCGTGCTCTTCATCGTGGCGCTTTACGTCACGGCGCCGGCACTGGCGGTGCTCGTCAAGTACGAAGTCTTCAACGTCCTCGTCGGCACGCCCTACAGCCGGCTGCCCGAATGGATCGCACACTGGTCGCATGCCGAGCCGGCGCTGCTGTCGGTGGTCGACATCAATAGAGACGGCATCCTGCAACTCGGCGAGATCAGCATCGCAAGCGACATCGTCGTCCTCGCGTCACCGGCGATCGGCGGCCTGCCGTACGTCGTCACCGCACTCGTCGCGACCGGCGCCCTCGCCGCCGCGTTGTCGACCGCGGACGGATTGCTGCTGACGATCGGCTATGCGCTGTCGCACGACATCTACTACAAGATGGTCGACCCTAACGCGTCAGCCAGTAGGCGCGTCCTGACCTCCAAGATGCTTCTGCTCGTGGTCGCGCTCGCCGCCGCGAGCGTCGCGGCGCAGCGGCCCGGCAACATCCTGCTTCTCGTCTCGGCCGCGTTCTCGCTTGCCGCGGCGGCGTTCTTCCCGGCGCTCGTGCTCGGTGTGTTCTGGAAGCGCGCCAACAAGTGGGGTGCGGTGTGCGGCATGGTGGCCGGGCTCGCGCTGACGTGCTACTACATGGCCGTGACCCACCCGTGGCTGCGCGAGGTGCTCGGCGTGCGCTCGCCCCTCGAGCTCTGGTGGGGCATACAACCGATCTCGGCGGGTGTGTTCGGCGTCCCGCTCGGCTTCGCGGTGATCGTGATCGTGAGCCTGCTGACCCCGGCGCCGAACGCCGCGCAACTCGATCTGGCCGAACGCGTGCGCTACCCGGGCCCCCTGCCGCTACCGCCTCGGCCGATTGCCGACCGGACGGGGAGCGCATTCGGGCTATAATCTTCGGCTTGCCTTGCCACACCCGGTAAGTGCGCCCCGGCATCGTGCCGTTGCGCCGCGGGGTGGCTGTCCAGCCCGCAGCGGCCGCCTTTGCGCGCCGCGGGGCTCCACCCGAGAGGAGTTCGAATGCGTCACTACGAGATCGTGCTCTTGATCCATCCGGATCAGAGCGAACAGGTTCCGGCCATGCTGGAGCGCTACAAAGGGGTCGTGACCGCCGGCGGCGGCAAGATCCACCGCGTCGAGGATTGGGGCCGCCGCCAGATGGCCTATCTGATCCAGAAGCTCGCCAAGGCGCACTACCTTTGCATCAATATCGAGTGCTCGGCCGAAGTGCTGGCCGAACTGGAGACCGGGTTTCGCTTCAACGACGCCGTGCTGCGCCACCTGACAGTGAAGAAGGATCTGGCCGAGACGACGCCCTCGGTGATGATGAAGGTCGTCGATCGCGAGGAGTCCCGCAAGACGGCGCAAAACCAGTCGGAGGCACCCGCCCGCGCCTGAGCGCGGCGGGCCGCTCGCGAGCGCGCATCCCGGCATGAACCGGCTGGTTCTGCAGGCGCAATTGCTCGAGCGCGGCGCGATGCGATA
>CAZVNC010000389.1:0-3207 GCA_964628305.1 uncultured Ideonella sp. | reverse complement strand
ACCTCGACATCGGCGCGCAGACGCTTCTCGTGCCGATGATCGATACGCCCGAGCACGCCGCGCTGATGGTGCGCGCGATGCGCTATGCTCCGGCCGGCATCCGCGGTATGGGCGCGGCGCTGGCGCGGGCGTCGCGCTGGAACCAGGTCGACGACTATCTGCACCAGGCCGACGACCAGATGTGCCTGCTGGTGCAGGCCGAGACGGTCGAGGCGATGCGCAACCTCGCCGCGATCGCCGCCGTCGAAGGTGTCGACGGCGTCTTTTTCGGGCCGGCCGATCTGTCGGCGTCGATGGGCTTTCGCGGCCAGCCCGGCCATCCGGAAGTGCAACGCGCGATCCTCGACGGCATCGCGACGGTGCGTGCCGCCGGCAAGGCACCCGGCATCCTCGCGACCGACCCCGCACTCGCGCAGCAATACCTGGCCGCAGGCGCGCTGTTCGTCGCCGTCGGCCTGGATTCGAGCCTGCTCGTCAGTGCCGCCCGCGCGCTGGCACTGCGCTACAAGCCCGGCGGCGGCTCGGGGGCGGCGATCAAGTAGCCGGGCCAAACGGTGACGGCGCGCGTGGCCGCGCACTCGCGGCAGCGTCGGCGCCACAATGCCCTTCGTCAGGCCACGAACCTCGCCCGCACGCCGTAGCTCTCGTAGACCGCCGCCGCGCGCCGGTCGCAGGTGACGAGTTCGGCGCCGCTTGCGGCAGCCGTTGCGGCCACGAGCGCGTCGTAAGCCGCACCGCCAACGACGGCGCGTTCGGGCAGGCCGAGAATGAAGGCGCGATAGGCAGCAGCGGTCAGGCGCAGATACGGCTCGGGAAACCGGCTGCGAATGAAGTCGCGCGCCACGGCCCCCGGGCTGCGGTGCGGCGGCGGCAGCCGCGTCAGGACCGAGTACGTCTCCAACGCGCAATGCTCGATCAGCCGCACCCCGGAATCGAGCGCGCGCCGCGCCGGATCGTGATGCTCGTGCCAGGATGCGAAGGCGGCGACCACCACGCTGGTGTCGGCCGCCCTCATCGGCGCAAGCGCTCCAGCGTTTCGCGCACCTGATCGGCGGTCAGCGGAGGAAGCGCGGCTTCCGGAACCGCGACCACACCCTTACCCCGCTTCTCCAGCTTCATCGACGTTACCGCGACCTCGATCTCGATGCGCCCGTCGCCGGCCCGTATCTCGAGCGCCTGCCCGGGCTCGAGGCCGAGCGCCTGGCGCACGGATTTGGGCACGACGATCCGGCCGGCAGCATCGATGGTGGTTCTCATGGCGCCGAGCATGGCAGGAAAATGGCATTCACACAACCATTCCGGCCGGATGCGGCGCAGCGACGGCAGGGCCGGTTGCGCAAACACCAACTGCGGGCGCTGGGACGGCCTGCAGTCGCACCGGGCGATCTGTCGCTCCGGCACAACGCGCGACAACGTCGATTCCGCCTGCAGCTTGATGGCAGACAAGCCAGGGCATCGGTGTAAACACCAGCCCCCCGAGATGCGGGATTGACCCTTCGGGGGGGGGGGGATTCTGGACATCCCGGGCACACAGCCCGGGCCGCCGCGGCGACGTCCTGCCGCCGGGCGAGCACCGAACAACACGCAGGGCGCACGAGGAAAACCATGTCATGAAGAAGACGAAGAACACCCTGGCGCGCATCGTCGCGACCGCTGCCGGCGCAAGCGCGCTGCTGATCGCAGGCGTAGCGCAAGCTGCGCTGCAAGACCGCGACCTCGATGGCGACAGCGTCGTCGATGCGTTCTACGACACGGATCTGGACATCACCTGGCTGCGCGATGCAAAGGTGAACGGGGCGATGGACTGGGACAACGCCGTCGCCTGGGCCGACGGCTTCAGCATCGGCGGCTATGACGACTGGCGCCTACCGACGACCCTGCAACCTGACGCCACCTGTGGCTCGCAGTATGCGGGTCAGGACTATGGCTACAACTGCACCGGCAGCGAGATGGGTCACCTGTGGTACGTCGAACTCGGCAACATTGCCGGTTCGATGACTAACGCCGGCAACTTCCAGAACCTACAGGACAGCGCTCTCTGGTCCGGTACGAAGTACGCGCCGGACCCGCGCCACGCGTGGTACTTCGACACCATAGACGGCAACCAGCAATGGGGTAGCGGCAATTTCTTCCTCGCCCTGCCGGTACGCCCTGGCGATGTGCCCGTGGTGCCGGAGCCGCAGACCTATGCGTTGATGCTCGCCGGCTTGGCCGCGCTGGCGATGGTGCGGCGGCGGCGCACACGCTGACAATCCTGCGCGAGACCGCAGGCCGGCCGAGGTCAGTGCTTCGCATGCAATGCTCCGCGCCTACCCGCGGGGCGTCCTGTCACGCTCAGCCTCCCGCCCCGGCGCACGATGTGCCGCGCGTGCGCCGTCCGGACAAGCGCACCGAATCCGCAGCGGCACATCAGCCTTGCACTCCGGTGGCATCATTGGCAAACTTTGGCAATGCGCCCACGACTGCAGGTACCTGTCATGACGACGATGAACATCTCGCTGCCCGATGCCCTGAAGACCTACGTCGACGATCAGGTTCGCGACGGCGGCTACGGGACGAGCAGCGAGTACCTGCGTGAATTGATCCGCCGCGATCAGGACCGCAGCCACATGCGCGCGCTGATGCTCGACGGTCTGCGCTCGGCGCCGGCGGGTCCGGTGGACACGGCCTACTTCGATGCGTTGCGCCGGCATGTCGCGAGTCGCAGCAAGAAGAAGGCGCCCGCGCCGCGCGCATGACCGTCAAGCCGGTCGTCCGCCTCGCGCGCGCCGACCTCGACGTCCTCGAGGCCATCGATCACTATCTCGAGGAGGCTCCGCACGCGGTCGACGCCTTCGTCGACGCGCTGGAGGACGCCTACCGCCGCCTCGCACGCGACCCCGGTATCGGCTCGCCGCGCTACGCGCACGAACTCGACATGCCCGGGCTGCGGCACTGGCGCTGCAGCAAGTTTCCCTATCTGGTCTTCTATCAGGACGCCGGCGACCGCACCCTGATCCTGCGCGTGCTGCATGCGCAGCGCGACATCCCGCAGCGGATGCGCGACGAAGGTTGAGCGGCAAACGTCTCCGGCTCAGGCACTGCCGGGGCTGAGACCCACCGACGGCCTGCGCAGCCACTGCGTCAGCAGCGCGAGCGCGATCAGCCCCAGGCCGACCGCGTCGGCCCAGGCATGCGGATAGACGAGCAGCAGGCCGGCGGCGATGA
>CAZVNC010000388.1:0-3215 GCA_964628305.1 uncultured Ideonella sp. | reverse complement strand
AGTTGACGCCGTGGTAGCCGCGCTCGCGCCCGATGAGCCGCGTGCGCGCGCCTTCTCCACGCGCCCGGTGGTAGGCGATCGCCATCTTCAGCGCGGTTTCCACCGACTCGGAGCCCGAGTTGGTGTAGAAGACCTTGTTCATTCCCGCCGGCAGGATCTCGACCAGCCGCTCGGCAAGCTCGAACGCCTTCGGGTGACCCATGTTGAAGGGCGGCGCAAAGTCCATCTCCGCGGCCTGGGCCTGGATCGCCTGCACCACCTTCGGGCTCGCGTGGCCGGCGTTGACGCACCACAGCCCCGCAATGCCATCAAGTATCTTGCGCCCTTCGGGAGTCCAGAAATACATGCCTTCGGCGCGCGCCAGCATGCGCGGCGCCTGCTTGAACTGGCGGTTCGCGGTGAACGGCATCCAGTAGGCTTCGAGCGAGGTCTTGGAATCGGTCTTCGGATTGGTGGTCACGGCGGTCTCCACGCGAGGTTGGCACGCGCAAGTCAATGCGTCGATTGACGCATTGTGTGTACTCGAACAGGCGGGGCGAAGCCACCCCGCCTCGCACAATAGCATGCGAACTATAGCCATCACCTTGGCGCGTCCGGCGCGCCTGCGCCCGGGGCGAGCCGGCGCCGCTCGACTATGCGCGTCTGAGGAGTGCGTCCTGCAGCCGCAGCGCGGACTGGCCGGGAGACTCGAGGTAGCGCGGCGGCTCGTACCGCAGCCCGATCGCGACGCGGCCGGTCCACCATACCGAGCGGCCCGTTCCCGAAAGCAAGACAGGCCCGACGTGCCCTTTCGGAATTTCGATTCCCAGGTCGCCGCAGGTGAGGGATTCACTTGCGTGTTTCACGAACGAGTCGTTGGCGGCTGCGGTCGTCAGCATGATGCGCTCTCCCGAAGTGGTATGCGAATATTCGCGGCAGACGCGCGCCGCGCAAGCACCCGAGTTAGGGGGGTACGCGACACCTCGGCGTGAACCAGTGCCGCCTTTGGTCTGCCGCCGGGGCATGGGCGACGGCCCGCAACCGGTCCGGCCTATCGGCCTCGAAGCGCGATCTGTCCGCAGAGGAACGTCCAGACGCAGCAGGCCGCGGCGTAACTCGTCAGTTCGGCATGGTCGTAAGGCGGGGCGACCTCGACGCAGTCCATGCCGACCAGCGATTGCTCCCCGAGCGCTTCGAGGAAGCCCAGCACCTGGCTCGTCGTCAGGCCGCCGGGTTCGGGTGTTCCGGTGCCGGGTGCGAAGGCCGGGTCGAGGCAATCGATGTCCAGGCTCACGTAGACTGGCGGATCACCGCGCGCGCGCAGGCGCTCGCGCCACGGTGCGAGCAGGGCGTCGATCTGCTGCGGGCTTTCCTGGCCGCGCAGGTCGCGCGCGGTGTGGATCAGCCCGCCTTGGTCGCGCACATAGTCGCGCGCCGCGCGCACGCCGGCCGAGCGGATGCCGAGTTGCAGGAAGCAGGGCGCGACGACGAGACCCTCCTGGATCGCTTCATAGACCCAGGTGCCGTGCCCGCTCGGTTCGCCGAAATGGTCCTGCCAGGTGTCGCAATGGGCGTCGAAGTGAACCACCGCCAGCGGCTGCCCGAGCCACGCGCGGTACGCGCGCAGCAGCGGCAGCGTGATCGAGTGATCGCCGCCAAGCCAAGCCATGCGATGGCGGCGGATCAATGCCGCTGCCTGCGGCAGCAGCGCCGCACGCATCGCCTCCAGACTGGTGCTGGGCAGTTCGAGGTCGCCGATGTCGGTGAGCTGGCCCTCCGGCGTGGAGTCGAAATGCGGATGCACGCCATCGCACAACATGTGGCTCGCAGCGCGGATTGCGCGTGGGCCGAAGCGCGCGCCGGGCCGATTGGTCACCGCGCCGTCCCAGGCGATGCCGGCAACTGCCCAGGGCCTCGCAGCATCGCTGCGCGGTGCTTTCATGAAGGCCGAGTCGGAAAGAAATGCGAAGCCCATCGGTGCCTACCTCGAAAACGCGGGTGGGCCGGCTCATCCGCCGCCGGCAACGCCTCGATCGTAGGGCAGGCTGACTCCGGTAAGTTCGCGGCCGTCGAGCGCCGGGCGTGCCGTCGCCGCCCGCGTCCGGGGCGCTGCGGGTCAGCAGTTTCTTGACTGGGAATGCCGGCACGATCCCGGCAGCGCGCAGGCCGAACGACGTACCGCCTCTCATGGTGCCGGACCGACGCCGGCAAGTTGCGCATCATGAAACGGTCATTTCGAGATACGCAATCCGCTCATGGTGCGCTGCGGCAATTTCTCTCATACTGAAACTTTCGCTTTCGTATCATGAAACACAAAACGTAAGTTGTTGATTATTCTACGAAAAAGACTTTGTCTTCTATAAGACATAAGTCTTCTCAAGCCGACCCGCCGGCAGTATCCTGAACCGCATTCTTCTTGCACAACGGCATTGCACCTTCCCCGCCCAACTCGACCACCCCACCCACCTACCGGAGAGTTTCATGAGCACACCGACCCGCGATCAACAAGCTGCCGCCCTCGAAAAGGACTGGGCCGAGAACCCGCGCTGGAAGGGCGTCAAGCGCGGCTATAGCGGCGCCGACGTCGTCCGCCTGCGCGGCTCGGTCGCGATCGAGCACACGCTTGCCAAGCGCGGCGCCGAGAAGCTGTGGAACCTCGTCAACACCGAACCGTTCGTCAACACGCTCGGCGCGCTCACCGGAAACCAGGCGATGCAGCAGGTCAAGGCCGGGCTGAAGGCGATCTATCTGTCGGGCTGGCAGGTCGCGGCCGACGCCAACGACAACGGCGAAATGTATCCCGACCAGTCGCTCTATTCGGTCGATTCGGTGCCCAAGGTCGTCAAGCGCATCAACAGCGCCTTCCAGCGCGCGGACCAGATTCAGTGGAGCGAAGGCAAGAACGACGTCGACTATTTCGCGCCGATCGTTGCCGACGCCGAAGCCGGCTTCGGCGGCGTGTTGAACGCGTTCGAGTTGATGAAGGCGATGATCGAGGCCGGCGCTTCCGGCGTGCACTTCGAGGACCAGCTCGCCTCGGTCAAGAAGTGCGGCCACATGGGCGGCAAGGTGCTCGTGCCGACGCGCGATGCCGTCGCCAAGCTCGTCGCCGCGCGGCTCGCCGCCGACGTGATGGGCACGCCGACCGTGCTGCTCGCGCGCACCGACGCCGAGGCGGCCGATCTGGTGACGAGCGACGTCGACGACAACGACAAGCCGTTCTGCACCGGCGAGCG
>CAZVNC010000387.1:0-3215 GCA_964628305.1 uncultured Ideonella sp. | reverse complement strand
TCGCGACGCCCGCGTTCAGAAGGCGACGGCCGCTGCGCTGCGCCGCGCGATGCAGCGCGATCACGTCGGCCGGCGTCGTTGCGAAGCGCCGCTGGTCGTCGCGCAGTGCGCTCTGCGTGAAGCCGGCACACTCGTAGAGCACCGGCAGCAGCGTGAGGCCGATGCCGGCTTCGTCGGCCGCGTCGGCGAGCGCCCACGACAGCGCCATCGGATCGGCATAGCGTGTGCCGTCCGTGTCGTGCTGCAGGTAATGGAACTCGCAGACCTGGGTGTAGCCGCCGCGCAGCAGCTCGACATAGAGCTGGGCCGCGACGGCGCGCAGTTGATCCGGCGTGATGCGCAGCGCGACGCGGTACATGCGGTCGCGCCACGACCAGAAGTCGTCGTCGCCCCCTCCGTCGTCCTCCCCGCGCCGCTCGGCCAGCCCCGCCATCGCGCGCTGGAAGGCGTGGCTGTGGGCGTCGACGAGCGGCGGGATCACCGGGCCGTCGAGCCGCTCGGCCTCTTGTGGCGCGGCAACGCCGGTGTCGATCCCGGCCCAGCAGCCGTCGGCGCCGACGCGCAGCAGCACGTTCTCCTGCCAGCCGCCCCAGAGCCACGCGCGCGGCGTCCAGTAGCAATTGCTCATGACCCAGCCGGCGCGCCGTGCGCGAGCATCGCTTCGATCAGCGCGGCGAGCAGCGGGCGCACGCCGCTCGCGCGCGCCTCGTCGATCTCGTACGGCGGCGTCTCGGCCATGTAGCAGCGCCACGCCATCTCGAGCTGCACTGCCTGCACGCCCTCGCGCGGCCGGCCGTAGTGGCGCGTGATGTAGCCGCCCTTGAAGCGGCCATCGACGGAATGCGTGTAGCGCGACTGCGCCTGCAGTACGCGCGACACCGCGTCGCGCAGCGATACATCGCAACTCTCGCCCGCCACGGTGCCGAGGTTCAGGTCGGGCAGGCGGCCGTCGAACAGCCACGGCAGCTCCGACTTGATGCTGTGGGCGTCGAACAGTAGCGCGTAGCCGTGCACGGCCTTCAGGCGCGCGAGTTCGTCGGCGAGCGCGTCGTGATACGGGCGCCAGTAGCGCTGCAGGCGGCGTTCGACCTCGGCGGCGTCGGGCGCCTTGCCCTTGCGGTAGATCGGCTTGCCGCTGAAGGCGCGCGTCGGGCACAGCTCGGTGTTGTTCGCACCGGCGTACATCGGCGTGTTCTCCGGCGGGCGGTTCAGATCGATGCAGTAGCGCGAGATGCGCGGCACGAGGGTGCTCGCACCCAGATCGCGGACGAAGGCGTAGAGCGATTCGAGGTGCCAGTCGGTGTCGGCGACGGCAAGCGCGCTCTTCACGAGTTGCGTGGTGACCTCTTGCGGGATCACGGTGCCGACGTGCGGGAAGCTGACGAGCAGCGGCAGGCTGCCGCGATGCAGGGTCGCGGCCTCGGTGTTCATCGCGCTCTCTCCTCGCCGCCGGTGACGACACGGCGGCAGGGGTTGTGCCCGAACCCGTAGGCGAGTTCGTTCGGATGTTCCAGATCCCAGACCGCGAAGTCGGCGTGCTGGCCCGCTGCCAGCGCGCCACGATCGGCGAGGCCGAGCGCGCGCGCGGCGTGGACCGTGACGCCGCGCAGCGCTTCCTCCGGGGTCAGGCGAAACAGCGTGCAGGCCATGTTGATCATCAGCAGCAGCGACAGGCAGGGCGACGTTCCCGGATTGTGGTCGGTCGCGATCGCGATCGGCATGCCGGCGGCGCGCAGTGCGGCGACCGGCGGCAGCTTCGTCTCGCGCAGGAAATAGAACGCGCCGGGCAGCAGCACCGCGACCGACCCGGCGCGCGCCATCGCGGCGACGCCCTCGTCGCTCAGGTATTCGAGGTGGTCGCACGACAGCGCGCCGTAGCCCGCGGCGAGCGCCGCGCCGCCCTGGTCGCTCAACTGCTCGGCATGCAGCTTGACCGGCAGGCCGAGTTGCTGCGCGGCGTCGAACACGCGCCGCGTCTGCGCCGGCGTGAAGCCTATCGTCTCGCAGAAGGCATCGACCGCATCGACGAGGCCCTGCGCATGCAGCAGGGGCAGCCACTCGCAGACGGCGCCGATGTAGTCGTCGGCGCGGCCATCGAATTCGGGCGCCAGCGCGTGCGCGCCGAGGAAGGTCGTGCGCACGGTCAGCGCCAGTTCGCGCCCGAGCCGGCGCGCAACGCGCAGGCAGCGCGCTTCGTCGTGCAGCGAGAGCCCGTAGCCCGACTTCACCTCGAGCGTTGTCACGCCCTCGGCCATCAATGCGAACGCACGACCGCGGGCCGACGCGAAGAGCGCATCGTCGCTTGCGGCGCGCGTCGCGGCGACGGTCGAACGGATGCCGCCGCCGGAGCGCGCGATCTGCTCGTAGCTTGCGCCCTGCAATCGCAGCTCGAACTCGGCCGCGCGCTGACCGCCGTAGACGAGGTGGGTGTGGCAATCGACGAGCCCTGGCGTGACGAGCGCGCCGCCGAGGTCGTGTTCGGTCGTTGGGGCAAGGCCGGCGGAGAGCGCCGATTCGTCGCCGACCCAAGCGATGTGCTCGCCTTCGGTCACGAGCGCGCCTCGCTCTACCAGCCCCCAGCCCGCCACAGCGTCCAGCGTGACGAGCCTTGCGTTGCGCCAGAGAGCGCGCTGCGGGCTCACCTCATCAACCATTCTCTGGGGCATCCGACACCTCGCGCACGTCCTGCCGCACCATGATGTACTTCGCAACATCGGGCGCCATGCCGTGCAGCGCGAGTCCGACCTCGTAGCCTTGCGAGCGATAGAAGTCGGGCGCCTGGAAGCTGAAAGTCTCGAGATAGAACGTGCGGCATCCACGCTCCCGCGCCCGCCCTTCGAACGCCCGCAGGATGCGCGCGCCCAGGCCCTTGCCGCGCGAAACCGGCTCGACCCAAAGCTGCTGCAGTTCGCAGCACAGCCCCCAACTGCGGCCAACCGCGCCGCCAACGACCCGGCCCGATGCATCGCGCGCGAAGCATGACAAGGCGCGCACCTCATGCAGCGGCGCCGCCGACGCGTTGAACGTGCCCAAGCCTTCATCGACGGCGCGCGCAGCCTCCACGGGCACGTCGTCGTGCAGACTGAGGACCCAGCCGTCGACGCCGCCCATTCAGGCCTCCAGCGGCGCATCGACGCCGATCCAGAACATCGGCGCGGCCGGCGTCTGCGCGACGAGCCGGCAGGGCCCGTTCGGCAGCGCTGCGATCAACGTGT
>CAZVNC010000386.1:0-3219 GCA_964628305.1 uncultured Ideonella sp. | reverse complement strand
GCCAAGATGAGCTCCGACATCTTGGCCTTCTTCGTGTAGTCCTGATACGCCGGCAGCGCGACGGCGGCCAGGATACCGATGATCGCGACGACGATCATCAACTCGATCAGTGTGAAACCTTGTTGAACTCGCTTCATGGGGTGCTCCTTGGGGAGTGGGGTTGGGATGCCACCCCCTTGAATGCAGGGGTCGTGCCAGCCCCTGGACCCCCTTTTCGCGTGAAATCCTGCCGCGATGTGACGCGTTCGGTCACTTCGGGCCGTCGGCGAGGGCGGCTGCGCGTCACCCAGGCGACAAATTGCGTCACTCGCGTGGCGCGACGGCCCGAAGCCGGGAACCGCCGGGGCCGTGCGCGCGCACGCGTCCGCGCGTACGTCGTGTTCGCGGCCTTCCTCGCTTTGGCAGCGCTATGATTCCGGTGACGCTGGGGCTCCCAAGGTTATCCATGTCTATCCCGATGGAAGTGTTGGCCGCTGAAGTGCTCGCCCTGTCACCTGACGAGCGCTCGCAGTTGCTGGATCGTCTGCTCGCAAGCTTCGATCCCGAACCACTCGATCCCTCCTGGGAAAGCGAGTGGGCGGACGAGGTCGACCGGCGCGAAGCGGCGATTTCGTCCGGCAAGTCCGCCTGGCTTGTAGGCGACGCCGTCGTCGCTCGCCTTCGCGCCCGGTCGGCGTGAGCTACTTCCTCGCGCCGCAAGCTGCCGAGGAACTCGAGGAGATCTTCAACTGGTACATCAAGCATGCGAGCCTGCGGGTTGCTGCTGCGTTTCTCGATGAGTTCGAACGCGCTGCACGGCTCGTCGATCGAGCCCCTGGCCTGGGTAGCAGAACGAGCAATGGGCGTCTGATCTTCCCGCTTCGGCGCTACCCGTATTTGCTCATCTATCGCATGGCCGAAGAGGGCGCGCGCATTGGCGCCATCGCGCATGAGCGCAGGGGGCCGCGCTACCAGCGCAAAGCGCTGCGACGATAGGGCCGGGTTCGAGCTCGCAAGATTGCGCGCGCTCGCGGCCGCAACACAGATGCGGCTTGCGAAGGAGGAAGGGCTCGGGCGGAGAGCAGATCGCGGACGCATCCCGGACGCCAAGCGCGGTAGCATCGCCCCATGCGAGTTCTGACTGGCACCGTTGTCGAAGGCAAGGTCGTACTGGCCGGAGCTTGCCTGCCGGAAGGCGCGACTGTCACGGTGTTTGCCGACCAGCCTGGCGAGATGGTGCGTTTGCCACGACAGTTGCAGGCCGAGCTCGAGGCGGCCCTCGACGAAGCAGACCGCGAGGAGGGCATCTCCGCCGAGGAGCTTTTCGAACAGCTCGAGAAATACCGCTGAGTTTGACGCTCGTCGTCCGCATCAAGCAGCGTGCGCTGAACGAGATTCACGCGGCGGCGCAGTGGTGGAGCCAGAACCGTGCCGCCGCAGCAGGCGCGATTGAGTCGGACCTGCGGGATGCGCTGAGCGCACTGGTGGAACAACCGAGCATCGGCAGCAAGGTCGATAGCGCGCGCACCACGCAAACCAGGCGCCTGTACCTATTGCGTACACGGTACTTCGTCTACTACCGCGTGAAGGGCCGGTTTCTCGAAGTCGTTGCATTCTGGCATTCGTCGTGAGGACACGGGCCGAGAGTGTGACCACTTGACGGCGAACACTTCGCTGGCGCCGCCCCGGAATCCAACGACCAAGGCAGGCGATTTGCGCGAGCGCAAGAACGGTACCCGCCCATACTGCGCCTAGCATCGTCGATCGCGATTGCTCACCCCAGCCGCATCACCTGCCCCGCCGCCAACGGGCGGATGCGGTGCGGCGTTTCGATGCGGGCGATCTCGCCCATCACGGCGTCGAGTTCGCCCGGCTTGACATGGGTGATGTAGACGTCGACACAGGCATTGAGCGGGGCGCCCAGCGCATCGAGCTCGGCGCCGAGTGTCGCCGGGCACAGGTGGCGGCTGATGCCGGCGAGCGCGCGCTCGGCATTGCCGAAGGCGGCCTCGATCACGAGCCTTTCGACGCGCAGACTCGCGAGCCGCTGCCAGAGCAGCGGATTCGGCCCGGTGTCTCCGGTGTAGACCCACCAGCCGTCGCCCGCCTCGCCGCCCTCGCGGATTCGCACCGCGAACCCGGCGGCCGGCACGGTGTGCAGCGCGCAGAGGACTTCGATCGTCTTGCCGCCGAGGGCGAGGCGCTCGCCGTGCTCGAACGGGACGAACTGCAGCGCCGGCTGTTCGGCGCTCGGCAGGCGGGTGAAATCGGGCCAGATCACGCCGTTGAAGACGTGCTCGCGCAGCGCGGCGAGCGTCGGCGCGAGCGCGTGGACCTGGATCGGCGGGCGGCGCGCGGCCTGGCGCTGGGCGATCACGCTGTCGGCGAGCAGCGCGATCGCGAGCACGTGGTCGAGGTGCGAGTGGCTGACGAGGATGTGGTCGATGCGCCCGAGTTCGGCGAGCGTGAGGTCGCCGACGCCGGTGCCGGCGTCGATCAGCACGTCGTCGCCGATCAGGAACGCGGTGGTGCGGCTGCCGGCGGCGATCGCTCCGGAGCAGCCGAGGACGCGGATCGTGAGCGGCGCCGGTGCGGGCGCGGCAAGCGGGTCGGGGGTCATCGGAACGGTGGGCTCGGTCGGCTGTGCGCCATCGCGAACGCGATGCGCGGCAGGGACTGCATGATGCGGCCGGCGCACGCCGCGGGCAAGCGGCGGAAGTTGCGTTTGCAGCGGGTTCGGCGCCGCACTTGCGCGCCGTCGCCCGCGGCGTGAAAGGCGTCACGCCGACCGTGGCCGGCAAGGCGGCCGCAGCGCGTGTCAGCCCTGCACGAACTGCATCTGCGTGCCGGCGAGTTCGATCACGTCGCCGTTGCGCAGCGGCACCGTCTCGCCGACCAGCGGGTTGCCGTTGACGCTGGGGCGGCTCGCGCCTTCGACGTGGGCGAAGACGTAGCCGGTCGGGCGGCGCGTGATCGAGGCGACCTGCACGCCGGGCTTGCCGACCGTCGTCACGACCTTGGTGAGCGTCACCTCGCGGCCGGCCGCCGCGCCGTTGAGCACCTTGATGACGGCCGGCGTCTCCGGCCCGCCGAGGGCGCCGAAGTCCGACATCGCCGGCGCGGCGGGGCGCGCCGCGACGGGTGCCGTCGCGCCCGGCTTGAGGATCATCGTGCGCTCGTAGTCGGTGCCCTCGTCGATCATGTACTTGATCTTGTACTTGCCGATCTCGACCGTGTCGT
>CAZVNC010000385.1:0-3223 GCA_964628305.1 uncultured Ideonella sp. | reverse complement strand
CTCGCCTACGCCTCGCTGGCGGCGACCCGCAACCGGCACCGGGAGGACGCCCGGACGCCGGCCGAGCGGCCCGTGTACGCGCGCCGCTACTGCATCGTCGGAGCCGGCCCCTCCGGCATGATCATGGCGCGCGCCCAGCTCGATGTCGGCTTCACCGAGTTCCTGGAGCGCTTCGGACGTGAACTGCGCGGCGCGTCGCTGCTGATCGGCGTCGGCAAGGCGGCGGTGTTCGCAGTCATCATCGCGGTGATCGGCTGCTTCCAGGGCTTTCGCACCCGCGGCAGCGCCGACAGCGTCGGCCGCCAGACGACGCTCGCGGTCGTGCAGTCGATCTTCATCGTGATCGTCGCCGACGCCTTGTTCTCGATCGCGTTCAGCGCGCTCGGGCTCTGAGGCATGGACGGCGACACGAATCCTGCGGTGATCCAGATGCGCGGCATAGTCACGCGCTTTGGCAGCCATGTCGTGCACGACGGTCTCGACCTCGACGTGCGCCGAGGCGAGGTGCTCGCGATCGTCGGCGGCAGCGGCTCCGGCAAGTCGGTCCTGATGCGCGAGATGATCATGCTGCAGCGGCCGAGCGCCGGCTCGGTGCGGGTGTTCGACGTCGATGTCGCCGCGCTCGACGACGAGCAGGCGCTCGCGCTGCGCCGCCGCTGGGGCGTGATGTTCCAGCGCGGCGGCCTGTTCAGCGCACTCACCGTGCGCGAGAACGTCGGGCTGCCGCTTCGCGAGTACAGCGAACTCGACGATGCGCTGATCGACGCCATCGCCGAGTGGAAACTCTCGCTCACCGGGCTGGCGCCCGATGCAGGCTTGAAGTTCCCTGGCGAACTCAGCGGCGGCATGTTGAAGCGCGCATCGCTCGCGCGCGCGATCGCGCTCGACCCCGAACTGGTGTTCCTGGACGAGCCGACCTCCGGCCTCGACCCGGCGAGTTCGGCAGGCGTCGACGACCTGATCCGCCGCATGCACGCGCTCTACGGCCTGACGGTCGTCGTCATCACGCACGATCTGGATCTGATGTGGCAGGTCTGCGACCGTGTTGCCGTGCTCGGCGAAGGGCGCGTGCTCGGGGTCGGGACGATGGAAGAGCTTTCGCATCTCGAGCACCCGATCGTGCGCGGATACTTCGACGATCCGCGGGCGCGAAATGCCCGCGCGCGGGCGCGGGGCTAGATGACGGCCCCAAGCTCGCTGCGCTCGCGCCCCCCGACGGGGAGTTCGGCCACCTTGGGGCGGCCCGGCGACGGCCTAAACTGGGGACGACATGGAAGACAAGGTGAATTACGCGCTGGTCGGCGTCTTCGTGCTCGCCCTTGGCGCAGCGCTGATCGCCGGTGTGCTGTGGCTCGCCGCGGGCATCGGCGGCAAGCGGCAGCACGACCCCTACCAGGCGATCTTCAACGAGTCGGTCGCCGGGCTTAGCTTGAATGCGCCGGTGAAGTACCTCGGCGTCGACGTCGGCGCGGTGCGCGACATCGCCCTCGACCCGGGGCATCCGCAGCAGGTGCGCTTGCGGCTCGACATCGAGCGCGGAACGCCGATCAAGGAGGACACGCTCGCGGTGCTCAAGTCGCAGGGGCTGACCGGGATCGCCTATGTCGAACTGGAGGGCGGCAGTCCCGACTCACCGCCGCTCGTCGCCAAGGGCGAAGACGCGATACCGGCGATCGCGAGCAAGCCGTCGTTGACCACCCGTCTCGAGGCCGATGTCGCAACCGTGCTCGGGAGTTTGAACCGCACGTCCACCGCGATCACCGACACGCTCGACGCGGAGAATCGCGCGGCGCTGCGCCGCGCGCTGGCCGACACCGCGGCGCTGATGCACACGCTCGCCGCGCAGCAGGCGGCGATCAGTGCGGGTATCGCGAACACGTCGCGCGCGGCGCGCAACGTCGCGCAGGCGAGCGAAAAGCTCGGCCCGGCGATCGAGCGCATCGCGCAAAGCGCGGCGGCGGTCGAGAAGATGGCCGATCAGCTTGCGCGCACCGGCGCCGATGCCAGCGTCGCGGTGAACACCGCGGCGAGCGGCGTGCGCCGCATCGACGCCGAAACGCTGCCCGAACTCGACCGCCTGCTGGCCGAGCTGAACGTGCTCGCCGGCTCGCTGCGCCGGCTGAGCGAGCAGACCGAACGCAATCCGTCCGGCCTGCTGCTGGGTGCGCCGACGCTGCCCCCGGGTCCGGGAGAAAAGGCCAGACCATGACGAACCAGGCCATGACGACGCCCGTCACCGCGTTCCTTTCGACGCTGCGCCACTGCGCCTTCGCCGCGCTCGTCGCCGCGCTCGGCGGCTGCAGCGCGTCGCTGCTTCCGAAGCCGGCCGAGCAGCCGGCGCTGTATGCGCTGACCGACGCCGCGCCCGCTGCGCCCGCCGCAGCCGCGCCGCGCGCAGCGGCTGCAGCGAAGCCGACGCTGCTCGTCAACCCGCCGCGCGCCGCCGCGGGCTTCGACACGCGCCACATCGTCTATCTGCGCCAGCCGCACCAGATCGAATACTTCGCCTACAGCCAGTGGGTCGACACGCCGGCGCAGATGCTCGCACCGCTGATCGCGCGCCAGGTCGAGCGCAGCGGCGCGTTCGACGCCGTGCTGCTCGCGCCGACCGCCGCTGCCGGCGAGATGCGTCTGGACACCGAAGTGGTCCGCCTGCAGCAGGACTTCGGCACGACGCCGAGCCAGGTGCGCTTCACGCTGCGCGCGGTGCTGCTCGACAGCCGGACGCGCCGCGTGATCGCTGTGCGCGAGTTCGACGCCAGCGTGCCGGCACCGAGCGACGATGCGCCGGGCGGCGTTGCGGCGGCGAACCTCGCCGTGCAGAACGTGCTGGCCGAGCTTGCCGCGTTCGCGGCGAAGGCCGCCGCGGCGCCCTGACGCCGCACGCGCACGCAAGCGCAGCGTCAGGCCCGATCCGGCGCCGTCGGCACGATGTGGTCGACTACGTTGGCGCCGAAGGCCTGCTCGCGAAGTAGCGCGAGCTGATCGCGCACCCGCGCCGCCTGCTCGAACTCGAGGTTGCGTGCGTAGTCCTGCATCTGCTTCTCCAACTGCTTGACGCGCCTCGCAAGCTCCTTCTCGCTCAGGCCCTCGAACTGCGCCGCGTCCTGCGCTGCCTTCAGGTCGTTCTTCGCGCCGTCCGGGTTGTAGACACCGTCGATCAGGTCGCGCACCTCCTTCACCACGCTGCGCGGCGTGATGCCGTGCTCGGCGTTGAACGCGA
>CAZVNC010000384.1:0-3225 GCA_964628305.1 uncultured Ideonella sp. | reverse complement strand
CGGAATTCGCCACCCTGCTGGCTGCCTTCGCGGCACGGCTCGATGCGAGCGCCGAGCGCCTCTTGAAGATGCTGAGCCGGGGGCAGCGCACGCTGGACGATCTGGTGCGCCAGCGGCTGCTGTATCCGCCGGACCACGACGAGCTGTGGATAGACGCCGCCGAGGCGCGCAGCATCACCCAGCATCTCGAAGAGCTTCAGGCCGCGGGCCGCGTGCGCGCACTCAGCAGCGGGCGCTGGATACTGGCCTGATCCGAACCGAACCTGGAGGCCGACATGATTCCCGACACCTTCGACGCACTGCTGATCGACCGCGACGCGGAGGGCCGCGCCCGCGGCCGGCTGCAGCCCGTCTCCGCGGCGCAACTCGACCCCGGCGAGGTGACGATCCGCGTGCGCTGGTCGAGCATCAACTACAAGGACGCGCTCGCCGCGACCGGCGCCGGCAAGATCATCCGGCGCTTTCCCTGCATCGGCGGCATCGACCTGGCCGGCGAGGTGATGGCGAGCGACGACGCACGCTTTGCCGCCGGCGACGAGGTGCTGGCCACGAGCTTCGATCTGGGCGTGTCGCACCACGGCGGCTACGCGCCGTATGCGAGGGTACCAGCCGGCTGGGTGCTGCACCGGCCCGCCGGGCTGACGTTGTTCGAGACCATGGCGCTCGGCACGGCCGGCTTCACGGCCGCATTGGCGGTGCAGCGCATGGAGGACAACGGGTTGGCGCCTGATAGAGGGCCGGTGGTCGTCAGCGGTGCAAGCGGCGGCGTCGGCGGACTGGCGATCGACATGCTGGCGCGGCGCGGCTACGAGGTGGTCGCCCTGACCGGCAAGGCGGACCAGGCCGAACATCTGCGCAGCCTGGGCGCCGCCGACGTGCTGCTGACCTCGACGATCGACCATAGCAAAGTGCGTGCGCTGGAAAGCGCGCGCTGGGCGGGGGCGGTGGACAACGTCGGCGGGCCGATCCTGCACTGGCTGCTGGCGACGATGAAGCAGGCCGGCACAGTCGCCAGCATCGGAAATGCCGCCAGCGCCGAGTTGCACACCAGCGTCTACCCGTTCATCCTGCGCGGCGCGTGCTTGTTGGGGGTGGACTCGGGCTACATCGGCTTTCCGCTGCGCCAGCGGCTCTGGGAGCGGCTGGCCGGCGATCTGAAACCGGCCCATCTGCAGCGCATCACGCGCACGATCGGCCTGGGCGCGCTGCCCGCGGCTTTCGACGACTTCATCCAGGGCCGCGCCAGGGGGCGCACGGTGGTGGCGATCGACAGTTGATCCCGCTATCCGGCAGACGAAACTTCGCTGCGAGTGGCGTCGGCGGCGCGGTGAACGATGCTGGACTGCAAGGCTCGCGGCAGGACGTGAGGGCGAACGCCATGATCCGCACGCGTTCGGCTCGCGCGTGGTAGTGTCCGCGCTCGAACGCGTCTGACGCGCTCGCGCCCTGGCAGGATGACCGCCGGGGCGGTTGCACCTGTCGAGCCGATCATCGAAAGGAACGTCATGCCCGCACCGTACAAGGTCGCCGTCCTCGTCGGCAGCCTGCGCAAGGAGTCGTACAACCGCAAGATGGCGCATGCGCTCGCGCGCCTTGCGCCCTCCACGCTCGCCCTCAAGATCGTCGAGATCCGCGACCTGCCGCTCTTCGACCAGGATTTCGAGAAGCCGCTGCCGCCGGCGGTGGCGACCTTCAAATCGCGAATCCAGGCTGCGGATGCGGTGCTGTTCGTCACGCCGGAATACAACCGCTCGGTGCCGGGCGTGCTGAAGAACGCGATCGACTGCGGGTCACGGCCTTACGGCACGAGCGCCTGGAGCGGCAAGCCCGGTGGCGTGGTCAGTGTTTCGGTCGGGGCGATAGGCGGTTTCGGCGCCAACCATCACCTGCGCCAGTCGATGGTCTTCCTGGACGTGCCGATGATGGCCCAGCCGGAGGCCTACATCGGCAACGCCGCGGCATTGTTCGACGCGGCGGGCGAGGTCGCGCAGGACGAGACGCGCGAGTTCCTGCAGCGCTACATGGCTGCGTTCGCTGACTGGGTCGGCCGCCACGCCGCCGGCCGTTGACCTGCAGCGATTGCGCTGCCGAGGATTTGGAGACGACGAAGTGAACGACGAAGCATTGAACGCAAGCGTCCGCAAGTTCCTGCGGACGGTCGGCGTGAACTCGCAGCGCGAGATCGAACAGGCGGCGCAGGCCGCGGCGAAGGACAAGCCTGAGACCAAGGCGTTGGCGGCGACGATGACGCTCGAGATCCCCGAACTCGGGCTGAAGGTGAAGTACGAGGCCAGCATCGACCTGGAGTGATGCCTCGGCAGAGGCGTCACGGCGCCAGCCGCGGCGCGCGTTCGAACTGTTGCGTCAGCCAGCCGAGGAAGGTCTCGACATGCGGCTTGCGCGCGCTGTCCGGGTTGATGGCGAGTACGTGCCTGTAGCCCGAGGGCATGCGGATGCGCGGGAACGGCATCACCAGGTCGCCGCTCGCGACGCAGTCCTGCAGGAACGGTGAGCGCATCAGCGCCACGCCCTGTCCGCGGATCGCCGCCTGCACCGCCTGATCAACGAACGAGAAGACGAGCCGTCCGGCCGCGGGATCGACGCGGCCGGCGCCGACGAAGTCGAACCATGTGGCCCAGTTCAATCGGCGCGTGCCCGGCACGCTGCTGTCCAGATCGAGCAGGGGCCACTGGGCAAGATCCGCTGGCGCTCTCGGCTTCGCCGCTCCGAGCAGGCGAGGGCTCAGGGCCGGAGCGACGAGGTCATCCACGAGCAGCGTGGCGGCAGACGCGAGCTTGTCCACCGGCACCCAGCGCAGCGCGAGGTCGACATCCTCGGCCTGCAAGTCGACCACCCGATCCGAGGCGTCGAGCCTGATCTCGATCTCGGGATGCTCGCGCTGGAACAGTGCGAGCCTCGGCACGAGCCAGAGCGACGCGAACGACGCATAGGTGCTCAGCGTGACGCGCCGCACACTGGCCGCGCCGCGGATTTCGCCCACCGTCGCGTCGATGCCGGTCAAGGCCTGACGCACCGCATGCAGCAACTGCGTGCCGGCCGCAGTGAGCAGCAGCGAGCGCGTCTTGCGCACGAACAGCGGCCGGCCGACCTGCTGCTCCAGTTGGGCGATCTGCCGGCTGATCGACGATTGCGTCAGGTTCAGTTCGGCCGCCGCGGTGGTGAATGACAGCAATCGCGCCGCTGCTTCGAAGCCGCGCAGCGCGC
>CAZVNC010000383.1:0-3251 GCA_964628305.1 uncultured Ideonella sp. | reverse complement strand
GCAGCGCGTCGCGGCTGTTCAGCCGCTCCTTGATCTGGCCCTGGAACTGCGGGTCGAGGACGCGCGCCGAGAGCACGAACGACGCGCGCGAGAACACATCGTCGGGCATCAGCTTGATGCCCTTGGGCAGCAGCGCGTGAAGTTCGATGAAGTTCTTGATCGCGCCGAAGAGTCCGTCCTTCAGTCCCGACTCGTGCGTGCCGCCGGCAACGGTCGGGATCAGGTTCACGTAGCTCTCGCGCACCGCCGCGCCTTCCTCGGTGAAGGCGACGCACCACGCCGCGCCCTCGCCCTCGGCGACGTTCTCGGCCTCGCTGCCGGTCGCGTACTGTTCGCCTTCGAAGAGCGGCACGACGGGGTCGGCTGCGAGCGTCTGCATCAGGTAGTCGGCGAGCCCGCCCTTGAACTGCCAGGTGGTCGTCTCGGCAGTCTTCTCGACCTCTAGCGTGACCGTCACCCCCGGCATCAGAACTGCCTTGCTGCGCAGCAGGTGCGTCAGCTCGGCGCGCGGCAGATCGACGCTGTCGAAGTACTTCGGCTCGGGCCAGACGCGCACCGTCGTGCCCTGCTTGCGGTCGCCTGCGCCCGCCTTGCGCAGCGCGAGCGGCTCGATCACGTCGCCCTGCGCGAAGGCGATCGTCGCCACCTGGCCCTCGCGGTAGACGGTGACTTCGAGCCGACGCGCTAGCGCGTTGGTCACGCTGACGCCGACGCCGTGCAGGCCGCCCGAGAAGCTGTAGGCGCCGCCGGCGCCCTTGTCGAACTTGCCGCCGGCGTGCAACTGCGTGTAGACGATCTCGACCACCGGCACCTGCTCGTCGGGGTGCAGGCCGAACGGAATGCCGCGCCCGTCGTCCTCGACGATCGCCGAGCCGTCGCCGTGCAGCGTCAACGCGAGCCGCTTGCCGAAGCCGGCGAGCGCCTCGTCGGCGGCGTTGTCGATCACCTCCTGGATGCAGTGCAGCGGGCTCTCGGTGCGGGTGTACATGCCCGGGCGCTGGCGCACGGGCTCGAGACCCTTCAGGACGCGGATCGACGCTTCTTCGTACTTGCCTTGCTTGCTCGTGGCCATGGCGGCGGATTCTACGAACCGGCGTCACGCTGCACCGCCGCGAGCAAGGCCTCGACGCCGAGCGCGAAGGTCGCGTCCCACTGGTCGGGCTGGAAGTAGCGCGCGGACGCCGCGAGAGCCGGGCACTCGCGTTCGATGAATTCGTTGCTCACCGGCTCCGCAGCCGACGGCCCTTTCGCGTAGCCCGATGTCTCGTCGAGCGCGGCCCCGGTCAGGTAGTAGCCGAGGGTGCGGAAGTGGCGCGCCGCCTTCTCCGGGTCGGCGAGCACCGCACGCATCTGCTGCAGTATCCGCTCGATGGTGCGAACCCCGGTCTGCGTGTTGAGCCGATGCAGCGCGACGAGCGGATAAAGCGCCGCGAAGCGGTGCGCCATCGCGCGGTAGGCGTAGAGCGACGCGCGCAATTGCTCGATCGGCTTCAGCCCCGGTGGGCCCCACTCTATCGAAGCAATCGCATGGTCGACGAGGGCGTCGAACAGATGGCGCTTGCTCGGGAAGTGGTGGTAGATGCTCATCGCCTCGCAACCCAGGCGCGTGCCGAGGCGGCGGAAGCTGAACGCGGCCAGCCCGCCGGCGTCGACCTCCTCGAGAGCCGCCATCACGATGCGCCGGCTCGACAGCGGCTCGGCCGACGCGCGCCCGCGGGGCGCGGTGCCGGTTCTGGGCAACGACGAACTCGGAGTGCGATTCATGTTTGTAATCTTACAACGTAAGACATAGACTTCACTATGGACCTTACGACGTAAGGTGAAAGATGTTGATCGAAGAGAACCTCATGCAAGCCGCAGATCTCGTCGGACTCGCGATTCCGATGCTCTATCTCGTCATGCTCGCCACCGAAGCGCGCTGGCCGGCGCGGCAGTTTCCGCCGCGCCGCGGCTGGCGCTGGCTGGGGCTCGCCTTCCTCATGCTGATCATGTCGACGGGTGCGGTCGCGCCCCTGCTGCTGCCGCTCGAATGGATGGCCGCTCACCGCTGGCTGGACGGCAGCGGCCTGGGCACCGTCGGCGGCGCGCTCGTCGGCTGGTTCGCGCTGTCGGGGGTGAACTTTGCCTACCACCGCGCGACGCACACCGTGCCGCTGCTGTGGCGCTTGAGTCATCAGCTTCACCACAGCCCGCAGCGGGTGGACATCTCGGGATCGGTGCTGTTTCATCCGTTCGAGATCGTCATGCAGGTGTTGCTGCAGCTCTTCGTCACCGTGATCGTGCTCGGCCTGGCACCGCTCGCCGCAGCGTTGACGGGCGTGATCGCCGCCTTCTACGGCATGTTCCAGCACTGGAATGTGAATACCCCGGCCTGGCTTGGCTACTTCATCCAGCGCCCCGAGGCGCATTGCGTGCACCACCGAATGGGGCTGCACGCCTACAACTACGCCGACCTGCCCTGGTGGGACATGTTGTTCGGCAGCTGGCGCAATCCGCGCGAGTTCCACGGCCAGTGCGGCTTCGAGTCGCCCGCCGACCGCTCGCTGGGAGCAATGCTCGCCTGGCGGGATGTGAACGCGCCGTTCTATGGCGGCGGCAGTCGCGGCGCGCGACGGGGTGCGGCGCCGTCGCGCGCGCTCGAGTCCACGCTCGAGGCCTGATCGAGACACCCGAGCGCCGGCGTCCTAGCGGCGTGAGTTCGCGGCGCGAGACCTGGGGTTAGCGAGAGCCGATCGACGGGCAGCGCGCCCTTGGGCTAGAGTCATGCCATGTCCGAATCGCCCGCGCCAGCCCGCCTTTCGATGACGCAGGTGCTGCTGTGCGGCGCCGCGATCGTCACGCTCTCGATGGGCATCCGCCACGGCTTCGGCCTCTGGATGCAGCCGATCACGATGGAGCGCGGCTGGACGCGCGAGAACTTCGCCTTCGCGCTCGCGGTGCAGAACCTGGTCTGGGGCCTGGCGGGGCCGTTCGCCGGCATGGTCGCCGACCGCTTCGGCGCTTGGCGCGTGCTGATCGCGGGCAGCCTGTTCTACTCTGGCGGCCTGGTGCTGATGGCGTACGCGCAGACCGTCGCCGGATTCACCGGCAGCGCGGGCCTCGTGCTCGGCATGGCGCAGGCGGGGACGACCTACGCGATCGTGTTCGGCGTCGTCGGCCGCAACGTCGCGCCCGAGCGGCGCTCCTGGGCGATGGGCGTGACCGCGGCGGCGGGCTCGTTCGGCCAGTTCCTGATGGTGCCGGTCGAGAAC
>CAZVNC010000382.1:2023-3257 GCA_964628305.1 uncultured Ideonella sp. | reverse complement strand
GGCCCCGCCCCTCCCGCGACGCGCCGAAGGGACAAGCAAGCCGAAGACAAAGAACCGCAGCAACGGGCCGCAAGCAGGCACTCGCGTTTCATGCGTCGCGGGTCGCGCAAAGCGCGGTGGGACAACCGACGTGAGCGCGACGCCGCACTTCGACGTCTACACCTGCGAGCTGGCCGGCACGACGCTGATCGAGGCGTCGGCCGGCACCGGCAAGACGTGGGCCCTGTGCGGCCTGTATCTGCGGCTGTTGCTCGAACGCAGCCTGCAGGTGCAGCAGATCCTCGTCGTCACCTTCACGAAGGCGGCGACCGCCGAGTTGCGCGAACGCATCCGCGGCCGGATCGCCGAGACGCTCGCGTTCGTGCGCGACGGCGCCGCGGCCGGCGCCGATCCGTTCGTGCCGCGCTACATCGACAACTTGCGAGCGGCGCAGGGCCGCACCGATCGCGACATCGCGGCAACGCTCGAGCTGGCGCTGCAGACCTTCGACGAAGCGTCGATCTTCACGATCCACGGCTTTTGCCAGCGCGCGCTGGCCGACACGCCGTTCGCGTCGCAGATACCGCTCGCGCTCGAAGCGCTGAGCGACGACAGCGAGTTCGTCCAGCAGGCGGCGAACGACTTCTGGCGCCGCCGCATCGCGGGCGATACGCTCGATCCGGCGCTCGCCGCCTTCCTCGTGCAGCGCAAGGATTCGCCGGAGCGGTTCGCCGCGCTGCTGCGCCGTCATCTCGCGAAGCCGCTCGCCTGCGTGCGCTGGCCGGCCGACACGCCGGATGCTGCGCCAGCGGGGACCGACGCAGCCGCCGCATTCGCCACCGCGCACGACGCCGCACGCGCGATCTGGCAGGCCGAGCGGGACGCCATTCAGCGCTGCGTGGAAGACAGTCTGTCGCAACTGAACAAGGGCAGCTACAAGCCGGACGCGATCGCCGCCGCAGCGCAGGAATGGGGCGACCTGCTCGCGACTGGCGATGCCTTCGCCACGCTCGCGCGCGAGATCGACAAGGCGATCCTCTTCGGCAGCGAAAGGCTCGCGGCAGCGACGAACAAGGGCCGCACCACGCCCGCGCATCCGTTCTTCGAGGTGGCTCAGCAGTGGCTGGATCGGCGCGAACAGACACTAACCCTGCTCGGGCGCGCCCGGCTCGCACTGCTGCGAGATCTGCTCGCCGAAGGCACCGACGCGGTGCGCAAGGCCAAGCGCGCGCGCCGCGTCGTCGCCTACGACGAC
>CAZVNC010000382.1:0-2013 GCA_964628305.1 uncultured Ideonella sp. | reverse complement strand
TGCTCGCCAACCTGCACGACCGGCTCACGAGCGGCGAGGCGCCGGCGCTGGCCGGCGCGCTGCGGGATCGCTTCCCGGCCGCGCTGGTCGACGAGTTCCAGGACACCGATCCGCTGCAGTTCGCGATCCTGCGCCGGATCTACACTGCCGAGCACCGGCTGCCGCTCTTTCTGGTCGGCGATCCGAAGCAGGCGATCTACAGCTTTCGCAGCGCCGACCTGCACACCTACCTCGCGGCGCGCCGCGAGGCGTCCCGCGCGACGACGCTCGCCGACAACCAGCGCGCGGACGAGGCCTTGATAGCCGCCACGAACGCCTTGTTCGGTGCCAACGACCGCGCCTTCATGCTCGACGGTCTCGCGTATCCAGCGGTCGGCTTCGGCGACAAGCCGCGCAAGGCCTTCGTCGATCGCAGCGCGTCACGCGGTGCTGCGCCGTTCGTGGCGTGGATGCTGCCGACCGCCGCCGCGGATCCAGACGGCGGATTCGCGGGCGAACCGCAACTGAAGAAGCCCGACGCGCTCGCCGCCGCGGCGCAGGCGACGGCGGCCGAGATCGCGCGCCTGATCGGCGCCGGGCAGCGCGGCGAGATCACGCAGGGCGCTGCGCCGCTTCGCGCCGGCGACATCGCGGTGCTCGTGCGCAGCCATGCGCAGGGCAGCCGGATGCGCGACGCGCTCGCACGGCTGGGCGTCGGCAGCGTCGAGCTGTCGCCGGCGAGCGTCTATCGCAGCAGCGACGCCGAAGACCTGGAGCGCGTGCTCGCCGCGATCGCCCAGCCGACGCGCGAGCGGCTGCTGCGGGCGGCGCTCGCGACCGTCTGGCTCGGGTTCGACGCGGCGGCGATTGACGCCCTGGCGAGCGACGAGGCAGGTCTGCTCGCCCATGTGCAGCGCTTCGCCAGAGCGCGCGAGACCTGGCTTGCGCGCGGCGCCGGCTTCATGCTGCGCGAGTTGCTGCGCAGCGAGGGCATCGCCGCGCGCCTGCTCGCGCGGCCCGACGGCGAGCGCCGGCTGACGAACGCGCTGCACCTGATCGAGTGCCTGCACCAGGCAAGCGACGCGCATCCGGCGCCCGATGCGCTGTTGCGCTGGCTGCAGACCCAGCGCAGCAGCGAGGCTGGCGCCGACGACGCGACGCAGTTGCGACTCGAATCGGACCGCAACCTGGTGCAGATCGTGACCATCCACAAGGCCAAGGGGCTCGAGTACGGCGTCGTGTTCTGCCCCTTCGTCTGGGACGGCGTGCGGCGTGGAACGCGCAACGCACTCGAAGGCGTCGAGTACCACGACGCCGAAGGCCGCAGCGTGATCGATTACCGCAAGGGATTCGACGCCGCGTTCGACGAGAAAGCCGTCGCGGCGCAGCGCCGGCTCGAGTCGTCGGCCGAGGACCTGCGGCTGATCTACGTCGCGTTGACGCGCGCGGTGCACCGCTGCGTGATCGTCGCCGGCGGCTACCTGAGCGGCAGCGCGGCAAGCCCGGCCGAGAGCACGCGCAGCCTGCTGAACTGGCTCGTCGCCGGGCAAGGCCAGACGCCGCAGCAATGGTTCGATGGCAAGCGCACGACGGCCGGGATCGCCGCCGCCTGGCAGGCGCTCGCCACGCAATGCGGCCCGGCGTTTCAGCTTGCGGCGCTGCCGCTCGCGCCGGGCGTGCCGGTGCACGACGACGGCCCGGTACCGGGATCGCTTGCCGCACTCGCCGCACCCGACACGATTGCGCCGGCCTGGTGGATCGGCAGCTTCAGTGCGCTCGCGCAGGGCGCGACCCACGAGCGATCGGCGATCGATCACGACACGCTCGTCGCCCAAGCCATGCAAGGCCCGGCGCCGCCCACGCCGGCACTGGATGCAGGCGCGGCACCGCCTGCCGAAGACGACGTGCTGCGCTTTGCGCGCGGCGCGGCGGCCGGCGAATGCATGCACGCGCTGTTCGAGCGGATCGACTTCGGCGCCGCCGCCGGCTGGCCGCAGGCGGTGGCCGACGCGCTGCGCGCGCATGCCCCTGCCC
>CAZVNC010000381.1:0-3258 GCA_964628305.1 uncultured Ideonella sp. | reverse complement strand
GCCCGCTCGGCGTTGCAAATGCTCGCCGTAGCCCGGGCTACGGCTGCGCTTTGCGCCTTGATTGGACGCCTTTGTACGCCCCGCTCGGGTGCGCCGGATTCATTCACAGTTTCTGAGTGGAACAGAACTCGGGCGTCAGATTGCAGCCGCATCGTGGCAGACCGCCTCGACGTTGTTGCCATCCGGGTCGAGCACGAAGGCGCCATAGTAGTTCGGGTGGTAGTGCGCGCGCAGCCCCGGCGCCCCGTTGTCGACGCCGCCCGCTGCAATCGCCGCGGCGTGAAACGCATCGACCTGCGCGCGGCTCGCGGCGCGCCAGCAGAGGTGGGTCGGTCCCGAGACCGGCTCGGTGTGATCGACGAACCAGGTGTCGATCCGGGCGACGCCGCCTTGCGCGTCGAACGCGAATCCGAGCACGCCGACGCCGTCATGCACCGCGTCGTAGCCGATGCGATAGCCGAGCGGGGCGAGCGCGGCGCGATAGAAGTCGCGCGTCGCGCCGAGGTTGCGAACGCGCAGCGTGAAGTGGTCGATCATCGAAGTGCTCCTCATCCCGTGGCGAAGAGTGCCAGTATGCAAGCCTTCGGCGGGTGGCGCGACAATGCGGCCGTGAACCCGCGCCCCAAGCCCGCCCACCGGCCGCTGACCGAAGACGATATCGAGCGCCTGCAGGCGATGCTCGACACGGCGCCCGCGCCGCTCGATCCGCTGGACGTGAGCATGCTCGACGGCTTCCTGTGCGGCGTGCTGCTGCAGCCGCAGGCGCCGGCGTCCGAGCGTTGGCTGCGCTTCGCGACCGACAGCGAAGGCCGCGCGCTGCCGGCGGCGTTCGATGCGAAGCCGCTGCACGCGCTGGTGCGGCGCCGCCACGCGGAGCTTGCGGCGGCGATCGATGCCAGGCAGTGGTTCGACCCTTGGGTGTTCGAACTCGACGATCCCGATGCGCCGCTCGCCGACGCGGATTTCGACTTCGACGAACCGGACGCGAACCCCGCGTCGCAGGCCGTCTATCCCTGGGTCGCCGGCTTCGCGCTCGCGATGCTGCACTTCCCGGCCTTGATGGCGCTCGACGCGAAGGCGATCACCGAACCGCTCGCGCTGCTCTACCGCCACCTCCAGGCCGACGATCTCGAGGATGCCGACGAGCTGCTGGCCGAGATCGAGACGCTCGAGCCGCCGCAGGGCCTGTCGCAGGCGGTCGAAGAGCTGGTGCGCGCGACGTTGCTGCTGGCCGATGTATCGCATCCGCGACCCGCCGCCGCACGCCCGGCCCGCGGCGCACAACGCCCGCGATCAGGGCGACGCTGAAGTGCCGGCCGCAAGGCCGAAGCGGCGCGCCGCATCCAGCGCGAGGCCGTTGGCGACGCTCGCAAAGCGGTCGCCGCGCACCGTCTGCGCGGTGCGGAACTGCGCCGCGATGCGCTGTGCCAGCAGGCGCAGCCCGGTCGAGCCGCCGGTGAAGTAGAGCGCCGCGATGCGCTCGGGTGCGAGCCCCGCGAGCGCCACGGTGGCGCGCGCCGCGTCGGCGATGCGCGCGATGTCCTCCTCGATCGCCTGCAGCGCCTGCGTCTCGTCGAGGCTCGCTTCAAGCCCGGGTTCGACGAACTCGAGCGCGATGCGCGTCGCCCCGCCGTCGGCCACCGCGATCTTCGCGTTTTCGGCGCGCGCGACGAGGTCGTGCCCGAGCCGTTCGTCGAGCACCGTCATCAGCCGGCGATGGTGGCGCGGATCGGCGTAGAAGCCGCGCATCGCGCGCAGCTCGGCGACGCGCTGCGGCTGGTAGACGGTGTTGATCAGGTGCCAGGTCGCGAGGTCGAAGTAGACCCCGCTCGGCACCTCGCGCGGCGGCGCGCCGCCGATAGCCGGGCCGAACGCGCGGTAGCCGAGCTTGTCCAGCATGTGGCCGAGCTCGATGCGGCGGTCGAAATCGGTGCCCGCGACGTGCACGCCATGGTTGGCGAGGATGTCGGCCTTGCGGTCGAGCGCGGCGGCGCGCCGCGGCCCGACACGCACGACCGAGAAGTCGGACGTGCCGCCGCCGATGTCGGCGACGAGCACGATCTGTTCGTGCTGCACACCGCGCTCGAAATCGAATGCGGCGGCGATCGGCTCGTACTGGAAGTGCACGCTCTCGAAGCCGGCCGCGCGCGCCGCCGCCTCGAGTGCCGCCTGCGCCTGGGTGTCGCGCGGCGGATCGTCGTCGACGAAGAACACCGGACGGCCGAGTACGGTGTGCGTGATCTTCGCGCCGGCCTGCGCCTCGGCCATTCGTTTGAGGTGCCGCAGGTATCCGGTCACCACGTCGCGGTACTTGACACTGCGCCCGGCGCCGACGTCGGTCGTCTGATCGAGCAGACTCGAGCCGAGAATGCTTTTCATCGAACGCATCAAGCGGCCGTCGATGCCGTCGACGTAGGCGGCGATCGCCGCGCGGCCGAAGAGGCGCGGGGTGCGCGGGCCGGCGGCGGACGGACCGGGGCGGGCCGCGCCTTCGTCGGGAGCGTCTGCGAGATAGAAGACCGCCGTCGGCATCGTGTACGCGCCCGGCTCGAGTTCGACCAGTCGCGTCCCGTCTTTCCGGTCGAGGACGGCTAGTGCCGAATTCGACGTTCCGAAGTCGATCGCGCACGCGGCGTCGACGGCTTGCGGCGTGCAGTGCGTTGTGCCGAGTGGCTTGGGCATGGGGCTTCGAAGAAGAAAGAATGTGCGTGCGACTCGGGTTTACCCTGGTGCCTAAGATCGTTCCACCGTCAGCACGACAAATCCGGAGGATCAGAAAATGACCTCGCGCCGCGACTTCATCCGCATTGTCCCGCTTGCCGGCGCCGCACTGCTTGCCAGCCGCGCGGGCCTGGCCGCCGATGCGCCAAAGCTCGACCCGAAGGATCCGCAGGCCGTCGCGCTCGGCTACGTGCCCGAAGCAACGAAGGCCGACAAGGCGAAGTTCGCGAACTATGCCGCCGGCCATGAGTGCGCGAACTGCCACCAGTTCCAGGGCAAGGCGGGCGACGCCTTCGGCCCCTGCGTGATCTTCGGTGGCAAGCAGGTGTCGTCGCGCGGCTGGTGCAGCGCCTGGGTCCAGAAGGCCTGAACGCGCCAAGCCTGCGCGCCGGGCAACGCAGCGGCGCATCGATCCGGCAACTTGGGGCGGCGCGGCGGATGCCGGCGCGTAAAATCCGCGCGTTTGCGTCCGTAGCTCAATGGATAGAGTACTGCCCTCCGAAGGCAGGGGTTGCTGGTTCGATCCCAGCCGGGCGC
>CAZVNC010000380.1:0-3259 GCA_964628305.1 uncultured Ideonella sp. | reverse complement strand
GCATCGTCGGCGGTCTCGATGCCGACCAGCAGCGCCGGCGGAATCGGCATCGCCGCCGTGCTCTTCAGTATCTCCGACAACACGCCCGGAGCGATCTTGCAGCCGCAGCCGCCGCCATGCGAGAGCGTCGTCAGGCGCGGCTCGGCGAGTTGTTCGGATGCGGTCATGTGGTGCGTCCCTGTGTTCGTGGGTTGAACTGTGCGCGTGCTGTTGTCGATCGGCGTCGTCGGCAAAGGTCCGCCGATGATGCCTGACGCCCGCCATGGATGCCGGGTCAGCGCCGACGGTTGCGCGGGTGTCGGCTCGCCTTGCGCTCGATGCCGCGCTTGTAGTTGCCGGTGATGCGCGCCATGAGTTGCTGCGCGGCGGCTTCACCCTGGTCTTGCGCTTGCCGCTTGAAGGCATCCGCAGCATCGCCGCGCAACGTCGATGCCAGCCGCGCACGATGGAAGATGTCGATGCTGCCGTTCTTTCGGATGCGATAGCTGAAGCCGAGATCGGATGGCTCCCCGGCCTTCGCATCAATCGCCGACTCGGCGTTCATCGGGCAGTTCGCGGGTCAGGCGCGCCGCGGCCGGGCCGCTCTCGAAGCGACGTTCGCGGCCCAAGCTACGGCCGCTGGAAGTGCGCCACAACGAGCACGATCGGCAGGATCAACTCGGGCACGAGATAGCCCAGCCAGACTGCCTTGGGCTCGGGCAGGCCGACCTTGCGCATCGAAAGCAGGCGCCCGCAGCCCGCCACGAACACACCGCCCGCGATCAGATAGACGAGCGTTCCCTGCTCCCTGACCGTGACCGCCGCCCAGCCGCAGATGACGCCGAGCGACAGGTACACGCCCGCCATGAAGCGGTGAACATTGTCTAACCGGGCTGTGGTTTGCGGTTGTCCGAGCGCCATCTGCAGTGAACCGCCGACGATCGCGATCGCGCAGAAGACGACCAGACAAGCACGCACGACGAGTTGTGGTGTGGAAAGCGTTACCTCCATCGCGCCGTTGCCTCGGTGTGAGTCGTGATGTTCCCGGTGTCGGCCGGCTGCCGCCAGCGCCCGAGTGTTCTCGCAATCGTAGTACGCGGCAGGCTCGAGCGTACGACGCTGCGCCGCCCGCACGCTGCCGGCCAATCCTGCCCTCCGAAGCAGCGGACACCGGTGTCGGGGATTCCCTGTCACGCGCAAGCGCACCGCACTATACATTTCGCCAAGCGCCCTGCCGCGCGCCACGGGGCACGCATGCGGGGCATCCGCCGACTTGTATTTGTGGAGACTGCGCAATGAAGAGAGCATTGATGGGATTCCTGGCCGCCGTGGCGCTTTGCCTCGGTGGTCCCGCTTCGGCGCAGACCACGACCCGGCTGTCGATCGGCACCGGCGGCACCGGCGGCGTCTACTACCCGCTCGGCGGCGGCATGGCGGCGATCCTGTCGAAGCACGTTCCGGGCTGGGAGGCGACCGCCGAAGTGACCGGCGCGTCGGTCGCCAATCTGCAGTTGATCGGCCAGGGCAAGCAGGACTTCGGCTTCTCGATGTCCGATTCCGCCTACGACGCGACCAAGGGCGATGGCAAGTTCAAGGGCCATCCGGTCGACGCGCGAACGCTGATGGTGCTCTACCCGAACAAGATGCACGTCGTGACGGTGCAAGGCAACGGCATCAACCAGTTGACCGACTTCAAGGGCAAGCGCATCTCCACCGGCGAGCCCAACAGCGGCACCGAGGTGATGGCGCTGCGCCTGCTCGAAGCCGCCGGCGTTGGCAAGGACGTCGAGCGCGAGCGGTTGTCGGTCGCCGAGGGCGTGAATGCCATGAAAGACCGCAAGATCGACGGCCTGATCTGGGTCGGCGGCGTGCCCACGGCCGCGATCACCGATCTGGCGGCGACCCCCGGGATCACGATCAAGCTGCTCGATCACGCCCAGTACGCCGACGCGATGAACAAGAAGTGGGGGCCGCTCTACGTCAAGGGCATCATCCCGGCCGGCTCCTACAAGGGGCAGGACAAGGACGTCACGAACATCGACGTATGGAACCTGCTCGTCGCCGACAAGAAGATGACCGACCAAATGGCGTATACGATCGTGAAGACGCTGATGGAGCACAAGGATGATCTGGTCGCGGTGCACCGCGAGGCCAAGAACATCACGCTCGAAGCGCAAGGCAGCGGCTCGCCGATTCCGATGCATCCTGGTGCGCGCAAGTACTGGGAAGAACGCGGCGTCAAGTTCACGAACTGAGCCCGCCTGTGAACGCCGATGACGTCGTCACCGACGATCGGCTGAAGGCCGCCGAGCACTTCATCGAGGAGGAAGAGGGCGCCGCCAGCCGGTTCGGCCCCCGCCTCGAACTGCTGATCACCACCCTGCTGGTGGTGATGTCGCTGTTCCATCTGTACGCGGCGGCGGCGATCGTCCCGACGACGGTCTTGCGCCCGGTCCACGTCGGCTTCGTGCTGCTGCTGATCTTTCTGATCTTTCCGGCGACGAAGAAGCTGCGCAATCGGCTGATGTGGTACGACGTGCTGCTCGGCTTGCTGGGTGTGGCGACCATCGTCTACCTGCTCGCAGGCGGCGACGACTTCTGGGACCGCAGCACCTTCCCCGACAACTGGGATGTGGCCTTCGGCATCGCCTTTGTCGTGCTGGTGCTCGAAGCGTGCCGGCGCACGACGGGCTGGATCATGCCGTTCGTCGTCATCCTGTTCGCTGCCTATGCCTTTGCCGGCCCGATCCTGCCCGGCCAGTGGACGCATCGGGGCTACGACGTGCCGAGCATGGTCGGCGTGATGTACATGTCGCTCGAGGGCATCTTCGGCACCGCGATCGACGTCTCGGCGACGCTGATCATCATGTTCACGATCTTCGGCGCGTTCCTGCAGCATTCGGGCGCCGGCAAGTTCTTCCTCGACTTCAGCTTCGCGCTGCTCGGCGGCAAGCGCTCGGGCGCCGGGCGCACCGTCGTGCTGTCGTCGTTCCTGCTCGGCGGGCCCTCGGGCTCGGGTGTCGCGACCACGGTCACGATCGGCACCGTCGCCTGGCCGATGCTGCGGCGTGCCAACTACGACGCCAACTCGGCCGGCGGCCTGCTCGCGGCCGGCGGCCTGGGCGCGATCATCTCGCCGCCGGTGCTCGGCGCGGCGGCGTTCCTGATCGCCGAGTTTTTGAAGATCTCGTACCTCGACGTGCTGCTGATGGCGTCGATCCCGACCTGTCTGTACTACCTGTCGCTGTTCCTGATGGTCGAGCTCGACGCCAAGAAGTTC